>CADBNO010000209.1 GCA_902796105.1 uncultured Lachnospiraceae bacterium
CGGTAATTCTTTGCGATCTTGATCACCTGCGCCACCGCATGCGCACTCTCAATGGCCGGAATGACCCCCTCTGTCCTGGAGAGGTATTCGAAGGCCTGCACAGCCTCTTCATCTGTGATCGGTACATACTGTGCTCTGCCGATGTCATGAAGATAAGCGTGCTCCGGTCCGATGCCGGGATAATCCAGTCCGGCGGATATGGAGTACACCGGGGCGATCTGGCCGTATTCATCCTGGCAGAAATAAGATTTCATCCCGTGGAAGATCCCCAGTGTCCCCGTAGAGATCGTAGCCGCAGTCTCCGGTGTGTCCACGCCTTTTCCGCCTGCCTCACATCCGATCAGCTCCACGCCCTCATCACCGATAAAGTTGTAAAACGCTCCCATCGCATTGCTGCCGCCGCCTACACAGGCCACGACTGCTGCAGGAAGTTTCCCCTCCGCCTTCAGGATCTGTTCTCTGGCCTCTTTGCTGATCACACTCTGGAAATCCCGCACGATCATCGGGAAAGGATGCGGTCCCATCACAGAACCCAGACAGTAATGCGTATCCTCCACCCTGTTACTCCACTCCCGCATGGCGTCATTGACCGCATCTTTCAACGTCTGTGTCCCGGTAGTCACCGCGTTCACCTTCGCGCCCAGCAGCTCCATGCGGTATACATTCAGTGCCTGTCGGATGGTATCTTCTTTGCCCATGAAGATCTCGCATTCCATGCCCAGAAGAGCCGCCGCCGTCGCTGTGGCCACACCGTGCTGCCCTGCACCGGTCTCTGCGATCAGCCTCGTCTTGCCCATACGTTTTGCAAGCAGCGCCTGCCCGAGCACATTGTTGATCTTGTGCGATCCGGTATGGTTCAGATCCTCCCGCTTCAGATAAATCTTTGCACCGCCGAGATCCTTTGTCATCTTCTCCGCATAGTACAAAAGAGACGGTCTCCCCGCATACTCATTCAATAATTTCTGCAACTCGGCATTGAATTCCGGGTCATTCTTGTAATGCTCGTAAGCCTCCTCCAGTCTGATCAGTTCATTCATCAGCGTTTCTGAAATATACTGTCCGCCATGAATTCCGTAACGTCCTTTACTCATCTTTCCCTTTCCTTTCTGTCATCTCATCCTGCTGTTTTTCGTTTCCAGCTCTGTCGCTTTTTCGTTTCCAGCCCTGCTGTTTTTTCGTTTCCAGCCCTGTCGCTTTTTATTTCCAGCCCTTGTTTATCGGCCCGCCAGCTCCCGGAGCATTCCCGCCTTATCGCTGCTTCGCATAAAGGTCTCTCCGATCAGCACCGCATCCGTTCCGTTTTCCTCCAGCCTCCGGATATCCGCGCGGCTCTTCATCCCGCTCTCCGACACGAACAAAACGTCGGACGGCACCATCTGCCGCAGCCGCACGGAATTATTGATGTCCACCGAAAAATCCTTCAGATTTCGGTTATTCACGCCGATAATGCGCGCGTTCGCCGCCAGTGCCATCTCAATTTCCCTCTCATCGTGTGCTTCCACCAACGTCGAGAGCCCCAGTTCATCTGCGATCCCGGCATATTCCTTTAACTGCTCCCCGGACAGGATCGCGCAGATCAACAGTACTGCATCCGCCCCCAGTACCTTTGCCTGATAGAGCATATATTCATCCACCGTAAAATCCTTCCGCAGAAGCGGGATCTGCACCCGCCTCCGGATGGCTTCCAGATAGCCGTCACTTCCCTTAAAGTAATACGGTTCCGTCAAAATGGATATGGCGTCCGCCCCGGCCGCTTCGTATTCCGCCGCAATCTCCTCATAGGGAAAATCCTCTGCGATCACACCCTTGGAGGGAGACGCTTTTTTCACCTCGCAGATAAACCGGATCCCCTCCCTGGATAAAGCCCGTTCAAACGGATAGCTGTTCTCCTCGCTCCGATGCCGGGGCATCGCCTCCGCCCGGACCTTTAATTCCGCCAAAGAAACCTGCTGTCGCTCCGCCTTGATCCGCTCTCTGGTCCTTGCGGCTATCTCATCCAATATATTTGTCATATAAACTTCCTTTCTGTCATATACTCCGGCCAGGTTCTTATGCGTTCAGAAAATTCTCAATGATCTTCCTGCCCTCAGGTGTCAGCACTGACTCCGGGTGAAACTGCACACCATACACCGGAAATTCGGTATGTTCTACCGCCATGATCTCACCGTCCGCGGTGATTGCCGTGATCTTAAGACACTCCGGCATACTCTCCGCCTCTGCGGCCAGCGAATGATATCGGGCAACGGTCATTTCGTGCCCGATCCCCTGAAACAAAACGCTCTTTTCATCCAGGTCAGCCTTCGACTGCTTCCCATGCATCAACTGTTTCGCATATGTAACAGTTGCCCCGTATACCTCGCAGATTGCCTGATGTCCCAGGCAGATCCCCAATATCGGCACTTTCCCGCCGAAATGCCGTATCACATCCTCACAGACTCCCGCATCCGCAGGTCGTCCCGGTCCGGGCGAAAGAATGATATGATCCGGAGCGATCTGCTCAATCTCGTCAACGGTCATCTCATCATTTCGGATCACCCTGATGTCTTCGCAGACAGAGCCGACCAATTGATACACATTATAAGAGAAACTGTCATAATTATCGATCAAAAGTATCATCCGCTTTCTCCTTTCCCGTTTTCAACCTAATCCGTCCTGTGCCAGCTTCACCGCCTGCATGACTGCCGCAGCTTTCTGAATGCACTCTCTGTACTCATTCTCCGGCACACTGTCTGCCACGATCCCTGCTCCGGACCGGATGAATACTTTTCCGTTTTTGGTAAAAGCCAGCCGAATGCCGATACAGGTGTCCAGATTTCCTGTAAATGAAAGATACCCTATCGCTCCTCCGTAGATCCCGCGCTTATTATCCTCAAGCTCGTTGATGATCTCGCACGCACGCAGCTTTGGCGCTCCCGATAATGTTCCCGCCGGCAGGATCGCATCCACCGCATCCACCGCATCTTTGTCCGCCCTGATCTCTCCGCTGACTGTGGAACCGATATGCATCACATGGGAATACCGCGCGATTTCCATATATTTTTCCACATTTACCGTACCGATCCGGCTGATCTTTCCGATGTCATTTCTCCCAAGATCCACCAGCATATTGTGCTCTGCCCGTTCCTTCTCATCTGCCAGAAGCTCCCGCTCCAGCCTCTCGTCCTCCTCGGGCGTCTCTCCCCGCCGTCTGGTGCCTGCAAGCGGATAGGTATAAAGTTTGCCGTTCTCCAGCCTCACTAACGTCTCCGGGCTTGCCCCCGCGATCTCTCCATCGGATCCGGAAAAATAAAACATATACGGGGAGGGATTTGTGGTCCGAAGCACGCGGTACGCATCCAACAGGCTCCCTTCCATCTGCGCTTCCAGTCGATTGGACAACACTACCTGGAAAATATCGCCCTCCTTGATATAATGTTTGCCCTTGCGCACCATTTCGCAATAAGCTTCTTCCTCGAACAACGGGGAAAACTCCGTAGTCAGCTTCAGCGGCACATGGGGCGCCTTCTCTCCTTTCAGCAGGAGCTGCTTCATCGCCTCCAGCTCCATGACTGCCTTATTATAATTTACCTCCAGTTCATCCGTGCGCACATTCACGATCAGGATCAGCTTCTGTCTGTAATTGTCAAACACGACCACCTTATGAAACAGCATCAGGTTTACATCGGAAAATCCTTCCTCATCCTGCGCGTCCAGCTTCAAGGTCGGTTCGCTGTATTTGATATAATCATAAGAAAAATAACCCACAAGACCGCCTGTAAACGGGGGAAGCCCCTCCACCACAGGGCTTTGATTCTCCGCCAACACCTTTCGGATCAGTTCGCGCACGTCCTCTGTGGTCGTTCTGCTGCTCATCGGTGACTTGATCATTGAAGTTCCGTTGTAGCAGCTGATCTCCATGAGCGGATCATAGCCGAGAAAAGAATATCTTCCCCATCGTTTGTCCGCCTCCGCACTCTCCAATAAATAAACATGATTGCTGACCTTCTTGAGCACCCGCAGCACTTCGATCGGCGTCGTCATGTCCGCGTAGAGTTCACAACTCACCGGCACTACGCCATATGCACCCTGCTCTGTGTACTTCCTGCACGTTTCAAAATCCGGAAATGCTTTCATCTTGTCCTCCCTGTTGTCTTTTGCATAAAAAACGTCCTTGACAGAAAACATCTGTCAAGGACGAGTTATGATCCGAACGGATACACCCGCGGTGCCACCTTGCTTCATGACTGTGTCATGCTCTTACAGGATACGATCACAAATATGTGCTTTTGTAATTTATATCCCTGATCCTTTACGCAGATCCTACGTCGCAGAATACTGGAAAACTACGAAACCCGTAATCTTCGTTCCTTGCGCCCTCCGTGGTCCATTTAACAGCCTGCATCTCCAACCTTTCCCAGCCCCCGGTCTCTCTGTGCGCGCATCTGCTGTTTTTATCTCCACATCGTTGGTTTGTGGTTTATTTTTTACTATGTTACTTCGCAAAAGCAAAAATGTCAAGCTATTTTTTTCGGCCTATACATTGATCTACTCTTTCAGCACGCTTTACCAATGGCACTTCGATATCCGCCGCCGATATGATATAATGCAAGCCATCAACCCAATAAACAACCAGTTTATGTTTTGTCCCTCATCACCTGTTTTCGGTGATTTTGGCACTTCTGCTGCCGCTGTTGGCTGTGGTCGATCTTCCTCCTCTTCTTCATCGGAATCATCTTCAGCCTCCACAAATTTCGCATACAGCGTCAGATTTCCGGTTGCTGTGTTAGAAATACTTTGAATCGGCTGTGTATAGGTTTCATCCAAAAACCAACCTTCAAAATCATATCCCGGTCTTGACGCTTTTTGGAAAGCGGCAACCCCTATGCCATATACATAGCTTGAAGGATTTTCGTTTGCGTTTATTCCTCCATCCAGAGAATATGAAATTGAAAACACATTTGGGTTTTCTCCATAGCTTGCCTGATAGATCGCATCTCGGGTTACATCCGCAAGGGCAGGCATCCATCCCACAAAATCAAATCTGTATTGTACCGTGGCTGCCTTCGTCGGCGTGGTCGTTGGCTGCTCGATATCTGCCGCCGCTGTCCCATAGTCATATGCCGTCGCCGCCTTCAGCACCGTCGTTCCGTCTTCATCCACAAAGGTCACGTTATACTTGTTGACCGTCCACTTCGCGTACAATGTCGTATCTTCCGTCACGGTATCCGTGTCAAACTTCCATGCGTTGGTGCAGGCAGCCTCCTTATACCAGCCCCCGAAGGTATAACCCGTTTCGGTGGGTGCCGTGGGCGTTGTCGCCTTGGCTCCATACGCAACTGACTGTGCGGTGGGCGCTGTTCCGTGTCCGTTTGCATCAAATGTCACGGTGTAGTTGTTGACCGTTTGAGCAAACTGTGCCGTATAGGTCGCAGGCCCCGTCACCGCCGTCACCGTCGGACTCCAGGTGTCATTA
>CADBNO010000210.1 GCA_902796105.1 uncultured Lachnospiraceae bacterium
CATGTTCTGTACGATGATGCATTAAGCCTTAAGGAGAAGATAAAGAAAGTAGCCTGCGAGATTTACGGTGCCGATGATGTGACCTTTGCACAGGCAGCATTGAATCAGCTGAACCGTTTGGAAAAACTGGGTTACGGCGGTCTGCCGGTCTGCATGGCAAAGAATCAGTATTCTTTATCTGATGATCCGAAGCAGTTGGGTCGTCCCGTCGGTTTTCAGGTAAATGTGCGGGAGGTTTATGTATCGGCGGGAGCAGGGTTTGTTGTCGTCCTGACGGGCGCGATCATGACAATGCCCGGGCTGCCAAAGGAACCGGCTGCCTATCGCATCGATGTAGATGATGACGGAAAGATCACGGGTTTATTTTAGATATAGACGAACAAAATTTTCAGAAGAAACGGAGAGTGTTTGATCATGGCAAAGTTAATTGATGGAAAAGCGATTTCCGCACAGATCAAAGAGGAGTGCAAGGAGAAGGTCGCAAAAATGAAAGCTGACGGGATCGAGGTAACGTTGGCCGTTATTCAGGTGGGAAATGATCCTGCGTCCACGGTCTATGTGGGAAATAAAAAGAAAGCCTGCGAATATATCGGTATCCGCTCGCTGGCTTATGAACTTCCGGAGAAAACAACTCAGGAGGAATTGCTTAAATTGATTGGAGAATTGAATGAGAGGAAGGATGTAAACGGCATTCTGGTACAGTTGCCGCTTCCCGGACATATCGATGAAGAAAAAGTGCTGGATGCCATACATCCGAGCAAAGACGTAGACGGATTTCATCCGCAGAACGTCGGTGCACTTTGCATCGGGAAACCCGGGTTTGTATCCTGTACCCCGGCAGGCATTATTCAGCTTTTGAAACGCTCAGATATTGAGATCGCCGGCAAAGAGTGTGTTGTGATCGGTCGCAGCAACATTGTAGGCAAGCCTATGGCATTATTGCTCCTGCGCGAAAACGGTACGGTGACGGTGACTCACAGCCGCACGAAGGATCTGAAGGAAGTGACAAAACGTGCGGATATACTGGTCGTGGCGATCGGTAAACCTAAAATGATCACGGCGGATTACGTGAAAGAAGGTGCAGTGGTGATCGATGTGGGAATCCATCGCAATGAAAACAATAAGCTCTGCGGAGATGTTGATTTTGAGAGCGTTGAGCCGCATTGCAGTGCGATCACGCCTGTACCGGGCGGTGTGGGTCCTATGACTATTGCTATGCTGATGAACAATTGCGTAGAGTCGGTTTCGCTGCAGAAATAAGAATATATCGTGAAAGAGGATAAGCAATGAAATGTCCAAATTGCGGAGCCGAAATGCAGGAGGGGCTTCTGTATTGTGAGAGCTGCGGCGAGGATATCCATATTGTACCGGATTTTGAGCCGGAACTTGAGCATAATATAGAACAGAGCATAAAAAACATCATAAAAAATGTTGCTCCGCCTCCTAAGCCGGTGGTTTCCGGCAGACCTGAGGTTCAGACCGGGAATGCCGGGATATCATCGAAAGCATGGAACCGGTATCGCCTGAAGATGGTGGCAGGCTGGTGTGCTTTGGTGCTGTTTGTTGTCGTTATCATCTTGACTGGGATCAAAATATTTCACTACTATTCTTTATCCTATCAGGTTGATCAGGCAGTAAAAGCGACGAATATGGCGCAGTATGACAAAGCCATTTCGTATTACGAGAGAGCCATGGAGCTGGATGATAAAGATGTGGGGCTGAAGCAAAAACTTGCGCAGGTTTATTTCCTGAAAAATGATAAAGAGAATTATGAATTCTGGCTGAGGCAGATCGTGGAAGATCCGAGGACAGATCCGGAGCAATTGGAGAGTATTTACGGTAAACTGATCGCAATCTATAAGGCGCGGGACGATTACCAGACGATCAATGACATGCTGGTGGCCTGCCCTTCGGCAACCATTCGTGATGCCTATCGCAGTTACATTGCAGAGAGACCGGTTTTCAGTATTCCTGCCGGAGAGTATGAAGAAGTGAAAGCGCTGAAACTTTCTTCGGACGGGAAAGGGAAGATTTATTATACAACAGACGGTCAGGATCCGGATCGGAACAGTCTGCTGTACACATCGCCGATCTTACTGGAAAATGGTGATTATGAGATCAAGGCAATTTATATTAATGAAAATAATATACACAGCCAGGTGGCAATGTCGTGGTATCACATAACAGTGACGGAGTTGGCGGCTCCGGAACTCAATATAGAAAGCGGTGAGTACAATACCTTGGTGTTTCTCACGGTGACAAATGATACATCGGATGTTTACTATACCACGGATGGTACGATCCCGACCACAGCTTCGAACCGATACACCGGACCGATCCAGCTGCCATTGGGAGAAAGCTATTTCAATTTTGCAAGATTGTCACATGGACAGAGCAGCGTTGTTGTGGATCGCAGCTTCAATTTTACCCTGAACACTGACATCACACCGGCTATCGCGGTGGATAAAGTCAGGGAAAGCGAACTGCAGGCCGGCGTGATCTATGATAACAACGGTCATTTTGACGAAGATTCCTCTGCCCGGTATCTCTATCACTATCTGAACCTGATGAAAACGGACAGTCAGGATACGCTTGTCTATGTGGTTGCAAAAGTATTAGAAGAAGACGGTGTACAGACGAGGACCGGTATCTATTACGGTGTTAATGTGTACACCGGGGAGATCCTTAACCTGCACATGAATTGAGCTGAGGCAACAAAGCAATAAAGAGATAGAAACAGAGAGGTGGATTTATGTACAAAATTCTGAAGAAACAGGAACTGGCTGCCAACATCTATCTGATGGATGTGGAGGCGAAACGTGTAGCAAAGTCCTGCCTGCCGGGACAGTTTGTGATCGTGAGAACAGATGCGGAGGGTGAGCGTATTCCCTTGACCATCTGTGATTACGACAGAGAAACCGGTGCGGTGACGATCGTGTTCCAGACGGTCGGTGCCGCTACCAGGATGATGGCAAAACTGAATGAAGGTGATTTTTTCCATGATTTCGTTGGCCCGTTAGGCTGTCCATCTGAATTTGTCAAAGAGGATGTGGACACCTTAAAGCAGAAAAAGATGCTGTTTGTAGCCGGCGGCGTTGGCGCTGCTCCGGTGTATCCGCAGGTAAAATGGCTGCATGAGCACGGTGTCGATGCGGATGTGATCGTAGGAAGTAAGACAAAGGATCTTCTGATCCTGGAAAAAGAGATGGAAGCAGTTGCCGGTAATCTCTATGTGACTACGGATGACGGTTCTTACGGAAGAAGTGGAATGGTGACACAGGTGATCAAGGATCTGATCGCAGAAGGCAAAAAGTATGATGTCTGTGTTGCGATCGGACCGATGATCATGATGAAGTTTGTCTGCCTGCAGACCAAAGAATATGATCTCCCGACGATCGTCAGCCTGAATCCGATCATGGTGGACGGAACCGGTATGTGCGGTGCCTGCAGAGTTAC
>CADBNO010000211.1 GCA_902796105.1 uncultured Lachnospiraceae bacterium
CATGTTTCAGTCAGGACAACCGATCAGCTGGAAGGGGTTCTGAACGCATGGGATCGTGCACAGACCCGCTTTTATCCCGTCAAAAGACTTTATTTGGACGGAGATCTGGCGATCAGAGTGTTTTCGCAAAAGGATCATGTCAGGCTCAAAAACCGTTTGACCGAATACCTTCGCAAAAACGGGGAATGCAGACTGATACTTGCCTTGTCGCCAATCCTGCGCAGACGGGATAAAACGTATCTGGCTCAGCTGAAGGATCTGGCCGTTGACACAGATCGTATCGACGGGTTCCTGATCCGCTCCATGGACGGAATGGGCTATGTGCGGGAATTATCCGGCAAAGTAAACAAGCCGTTTTTGCTATATACCGATGCCGGATTTTATCATTGGAATCAGCAAAGTCTGCAGGCATTTTCTGTTGATGGTTTTTGCCTGCCCTATGAGTTAAAAGCAGGAGATCAGCACAGACTGCTCCGGGGAATGACTGCCAATCCGATGACAATTGCTTGTGAAAAAACGGTATACGGCTATATTCCGTTAATGGTTACTGCAAATTGTGTTTTCCGCACCTTAGACCATTGCAGACAAAATACCTCTGCCGACATATCTGCAGAACCGGGCATTGCCTATCTGACAGATCGCTACCGCAAACGTTTTCCGGTAACGGCAGATTGCGATCATTGCATGAATATCCTCTACAATTGTCTGCCCCTTTCACTCCATGGAGAGTTGGACAAATGGCAGGGAACGGTAGATTTTCGTGTAGATTTTTCCATTGAAAATAAGGATCAGACAGAACAAGTCTTGCGTTATTTTCTGTCCGGATGCAAGTCCCCCCGGCCTTACGCCGAGTCGACAAGCGGACACGAAAAACGGGGAGCCGAATAAATAAATGAGAGAATATATTGTTGAATTATCCAAGTACTTTATCTGTATATTGATGGTGCTATATACGCTTTGCTGTTATCTGGCTCTTCCCCACGCAGCCAGAGTCCGCAAAAGTCCCGTTTATGTGATCCAGGGCCTGATCATGCTGGCTTTACAGGCCTGCTGTTTTGCGGATCTTGTGATCATCAGCAATGATATCCAGTATTTTTTGCTGTTTGGCTTTGTGGAGATCTTTTTATTGATCATAATAACACTTGTGCCGACGATTTATGAGAATTGCAACCGGCAGCTGTTGAACAACATGAGTATGCTGTTGGGCATCGGATTGATGATGGTTTCGCGCCTGTCTTACGCCAAAGCGATCCGGCAGTACGTGATCGTGCTGATCTCTATGATCCTTTGCCTGCTGTTGCCGTACCTTTTTACCAAGATACGGTTTCTCAAAAAGCTGACCTGGCTCTATGCAGCCATCGGTATTGGCTGCCTGAGTGCTGTGCTGATCATCGGCAATGTGGTACATGGCGCCAACATTACGATTGACATCGCGGGGGTGGCTTTTCAGCCCTCTGAATTTGTCAAAATTCTGTTTTTGTTTTTTTTAGCCGGTGCCTTGTGGGAAGACAGCTCTTTTCTGCGCGTGGCGATCACGGCTATACTCGCAGGGATCCATGTGATCATCCTTGTGCTTTCCACCGATCTGGGAAGTGCCTTGATCTTTTTTATCGCCTATGTACTCATTGTATTTATGGCGACCAGGAATTACCTTTACCTTCTGGCCGGAGCGGCAGGAGGGAGCGCAGCAGCGGTAGTTGCCTACAAATTGTTTTCGCATGTGCGCATCCGTGTGTTGGCGTGGCATGATCCTTGGAGTTATATTGACAATCAGGGCTACCACATTACCCAATCCCTGTTTGCGGTGGGCAGCGGCAGCTGGTTCGGCATGGGGCTGTTAAAGGGCAATCCGACTGTCATCCCCTATGTTTCCGCTGACTTTATTTTCTCCTCGATCTGTGAGGAACTGGGAGTGATCTTCGGGATCTGTCTGATCTTAGTCTGTGTAAACAGCTTTTTGGTGATCATGCTGATCTCCCTGAAAATATTTGATAAATTCTACCAGATGCTGGTTTACGGCATTGGTACCATGTATATTTTTCAGATTTTCCTGACTGTCGGCGGCGGGATCAAATTTATCCCGCTTACCGGCGTGACGCTTCCGTTTATCAGTTACGGCGGCAGCTCTGTTATGTCCTCCATGATCATGTTCTTCGTGATCCAGGGCATATTCATACGCCTTCAGGAGGAAGGAGCCAAACGTAGTGGAAATGGATGAACCCAAAAACAAACCCCGAAAAATAAGAGTGCGGAATTTTCCGGAGATCATATTGACCACAGTGGCGTTTTCGGTACTGTTTATTGTCATGTCCGTCTATCTGGTGCATTTTGTCGCAACAAGTGAGCAGGAGATGATCAATAACAGCTATAATTCAAGACAGGAGATCCTTCTGTCCCGGAATTATCGCGGAAGCATATATTCCCGCGACGGAGAGATCCTGGCCCAAACCGTCATGGATGAAGAGGAAAATGAGACCCGTGTGTATCCCTTTTCCAACCTTTTTGCGCATGTGGTAGGGTATTCCACACAAGGTCGTATGGGCGTGGAAGCACAGGCCAATTACTATCTGATCAACACCAATACGCCTCTCAACAACAAAGTTGCCAATGATATGGCCGGCGTGAAGAATCCCGGCGATAATGTGTATACTACTTTAGATGTCCAGATCCAACAGGTGGCAGATGAACAGCTCAGTATCTATAAAGGCGCAGTGGTCGTAACCGAGGTTTCCACCGGGCGGATCCTGGCAATGGTTTCTCATCCTGACTTTGACCCCAACGAGATCGCGGCTATCTGGGATGATCTGATCAATGATCAGAAAAGTTCTGTGCTGTTGAACCGGGCTACGCAGGGATTGTATCCTCCCGGCTCTACTTTTAAGATCATTACTGCTTTGGAATACTACAAAGAAAACGGTGACGCCGTCAAAAAATACGGCTATCAATGCAATGGTGCCTTCCGGTTCGGCAAGAGTAAGATCAGCTGTTATCATGGCTCCAATCATGGTTATGTGGATTTTGAGACATCGTTTGCGAAATCCTGCAATTCCTCTTTTGCCAATATCGGTATGCGACTGGATCGGGCAAAATTTGCGGACACCCTAGACAAACTTCTCTTCAATAAGGAATTGCCGGTTACCATGCTCTATAACCAGAGCAGCACCATTGTCTCGGCATCGATGGACGATGAAGCGATGGTGCAGACTTCTATCGGACAAGGGAAAACGCAGATCACGCCACTGCATCTGAATATGATCACCTGTGCAGTGGCAAACAAAGGCAAATTGATGAAGCCCTATGTCATTGACCGTGTGGAAAACAATGAAGGAACCGTAATAAAAAGTTTTAAGCCTTCTGCCTACGGTAATCTGATGACGGCAGATGAAGCAGCAAAGATCACGGAGCTTATGACCGCCGTTGTAGAAAAGGGTACGGCAACCAAATTAAAGGGTCTTGCCTACACTGCAGCCGGCAAAACCGGCTCTGCCGAGTACAACAATATCAAAGGAGAATCCCACGCGTGGTTTACCGGATTTGCCCCCGTTGAGGATCCGGAAGTATGCGTGACGATCATTGTGGAAGGTGCCGGTTCCGGCGGTGATTATGCAGTTCCGATCGCAAGAAGATTATTCGATTCCTACTTTAGAGAAAAACCAGATACACAGGAGGTCGCGCAATGATTGAAGCAGTCAGTTGCGGAGGAGTCGTGATCTTTCGCGGAAAGATCCTTCTCCTGTACAAAAATTATAAGAATAAATACGACGGCTGGGTATTGCCGAAGGGGACGGTTGAACCCGGTGAAACTCACGAGCAGACCGCACTCCGGGAAGTAAAAGAAGAGACAGATGTCGAGGCGGAGATCGTTAAATACATCGGGAAAAGCCAGTATTCCTTTGTTGTACCGGAAGATACCGTCGAAAAAGAAGTACATTGGTATCTGATGACCTCGGACAGTTATTACAGCAAGCCGCAGCGTGAAGAATTCTTTGTGGATTCCGGGTATTATAAGTATCATGAAGCTTATCATTTATTGAAGTTCGCAAATGAAAAACAGATTCTGGAACAGGCGTACGCTGAATATCAGGCAAAGCGGAAGAACAGCAAGCGTGCCTGAGACGCACCGCCCGAAACTTCGTTATTTCTTGATTTGAGGAAGTGCTATATGAAAAGCAAACTTCGTTTTTCTTCCGCATTATATCTCGGTGACGGGATAGAGGCGAAGGAATTGGGAAAAATTAAACACAAACTGGTGCGCAAACCATTATCGGCAAAGGTTTATGTGTTGACAGTTGCAAACAATCCACAGGATCAGCTTGAGTTCTTTGATGCCAGACAACTTGTGCTTCCTTTTTATGAAGAACATCCCGTAAAGGTGATAGGCATTGCCAAAGATTATGGAGATGCTCTTCATCTGGTGGAGCGCATCACAGCAGAATGTCTGCAAACCAGAGGGGATTGCAGCTTGAAGGAGTATCTGTTATGTTGAGCGTGATCGGAAGTATCCTCCGGCTACTGGGAATGATCCTGCTGATCCTGCTTGGAATCATACTGGTTATTCTGCTCCTGGTGCTGTTCATGCCAATCGTATATCGGGCAGAAGGAGAGAAGCAGGACAAACTGCTTGCCTCGGCCAGGGTGCGATGGCTGTTCGGCCTGCTTCGGGTAGAGTTTATCTATCCGGATCCGGGCAGTCTGGTTGTGAAAGTGCTTTGTTTCAAAGTGTTTGATTCCGGTGCAGAGAGCAGCCGGGACCAAACGGACGATAGCGGGAGCGCCCACGGCGGGACGGATGATATCAAAAGTAGGGATATCGACAAAAGAACAGATGCTGAGAACGCTGCAGCTGCAGGCACCGAAGCCGATACAGGAAAGTCTGAGGCTTCTGATACGCCGGAAGTTATGGCGATCTCCGGGGATCCGGCAAAAAAGGAAAATACATTCGCATCCCCCCAAAATGAGGATGACTGGATCGATCAGGAAGCAGTGCGCGCACACGAAGCTGCCTGGCAGGAAGTAGAACGCAAACTGCGCGGAGAGAAAGCAGGATCAAAATTTGATAAATTTAAGTACACATTCCGCAATACCTGTGATAAAATAAAAGAGGTGTGGAAGAATATAACCTATTATAAAAATATTCTTTCGGAGAATGAGACAAGACTATTACTGGATCATGTGATGCTGCGAATCGGCAAAATCCTCAAAAGTGTCCGGCCCCGAAAGCTTTCCGCCGATCTGCTCTTCGGAACAGGTTCTCCGGACACGACAGGCTATATTCTGGGTGTATACGGGATGCTTTCCCCCTTTATCGGCGGCAGCGTGGTCCTCACACCCGATTTTGAGTCGGCAATCCTGAAAGGTACTTTTCTGGTCGCAGGTCATATCACGATCGCACGGATCTTATGGCAGGGGTTGTTGTTAGTCCTGGACAGAAAGCTTTGGCATTTCATTGACAGGATAAAGCATAAAGACGATCCACCCCGGAAACAGCGCAGAAAACGCCGCCGCAAACCGAAAAAAAATACATCCGGATCAAACGGATCAAGTCAGGCAAACGAAGAAACTCAATCCGGGAATAAATAGTACAGTAACATATAATACAGGAGAAATTGTATGGCAAGCAATAATAATGATATTCAAAATGTAATGGATTCACTGTTAAAAGGAATGAACGGGATACTTTCCACCAAAACGGTAGTTGGCGAGCCTACCACTGTCGGCGATACGATCATTTTACCGTTGGTGGATGTCACCTTTGGTGTGGGGGCAGGCGCCGGAAACAATACCCAGAAGGGCAGCGGATCAGGTGCCGGCGGTATCGGCGGTAAGATGACCCCCAGCGCGGTTCTGGTGATCAAAAACGGTTCGGTTAAGCTGGTGAACATCAAGAATCAGGATACCGTGACCAAGATCATGGATCTGATCCCGGAACTGGTGGATAAATTTACGCAGCCCAAAGACAGTGATCCCGCTGCCATGACGGACGCGGAAGTGGTAGATATCGCTTTTCCGGAGAAAAATAAGTAACCGTTTCCCGTTGTTTTCATATCATAAAGGGAGTATACATGGTTAGGCGGGATATCGGATATGAAACAATACTTTCCCAAGAAAGCTGTTGGTGTTGTCTGTATCTTGATCGCAGCCGGAATGATCCTGATGATGCTTACGAACCGGTTCGCAGGGCTGGTTGTGGTGACTCTTCTTTTGTTTGTAGGGTATAATTGTCTTTTTTGTGATTAAGAGGATAAGAGTAAAATGATCAACTGGGAAGATGTCCTGAACGCAGAGGACGATGATGAATTACGCAATGCTAAGCTGTGGTTATTTCAGGAAAACATGCGGCTGCAGCAGGAAAAAAACCGGATCGAGCAGGATCTTGAACGTCTGGAAAAAGAACGCCGGACAATTGAAGAAGCGCGGGACAAGTTCAACAGTGAGCGTATGTGTTTTAAGGATGAAATGAATGCACTCAACAGGAAGAGCGTGATCGAGCGTCAGCGAATGAAGGACGAAAAGCTTTTCTTCGATAAGAAACTGGCTATTCTGCAAAACGGTTTTTTGCAGTTGGACATAGACCGCAGGAATTTTGAACGGGAAAAAAATGAGTTTTACCGGGAGAGAGAGAGCTATAGCAGACAGTCCCGTTCCAGTGATTATTTTGATTACGGCGACAGCGGCTCTCTGGTGGGGATCCTGTTTCGCAACGCGACCAATCCTTTGAGCCTGCGCAAGCGCTATAAAGATCTGATGAAAATTTTCCATCCGGATAATCTGGCCGGCGATGAGGAATTGGTGCAGATGATCAATAAGGAATTCTCCAGGCGCAAGAGAGAAGAAGCGTAGTTACAAAATCCGAGTGTCAAGAGGATTAAAAAAAGAAAAGGGCAAAACCCTTTTCTTTTTATTTGGCCTTCAACAGCCTGTTCCATCAAATTATGTGCGAAAAACAATTAAGCGCGCTCAACCAAGCCGGACTTCAGGCAGCTTGTGCACACATGCATTCTCTTTGCACCGCCATTTACCATGCATTTAACGCTCTTAACGTTGGAATTCCAAATTGCGTTGCTTCTTCTATGAGAATGGCTTACGTTATTACCAAAATGAACGCCCTTGCCACAAACATCACACTTAGCCATATTTGACACCTCCTAAACTCGAAAGATTCACAACATTGATATATTAACAGAAAAGTCAAATAAAAGCAAGAAAAATTTTAAATATTTTTCTAAAAGATTTTTCTTTATTTTTTTTCGGAGAAACAGTTTCTTTTTTGTGGGTAATCTGTTAGAATATAGAATGTATATGTCTGTAAAAAAAGGAGGTAGACCATGAAAAATTCTTATATAAATACTCATATGGGAAATATTGCAGTAGACAACGAAGTGATCGCACAGTATGCAGGAAGTGTAGCCGTTGAGTGTTTCGGTATCGTGGGCATGGCAGCTGTCAATGTTAAGGACGGTCTCGTTAAACTGCTCAAGGTTGACAGCCTTACCAGAGGGATCAACGTGAAGCTCAATAACCAGAAGCTGATCCTGGATTTCCACGTGATCGTTGCCTATGGCGTAAGCATTCTCGCCGTGACGGACAATCTGATCGAAAATGTGAAATATAAGGTTGAGGAATTTACCGGCCTTGAAATAGAAAAGATCAACATCTTTGTTGATGGTGTAAGAGTGATTGATTAAGGAGGAACTACCGTGAGTTTACAACAAATCGATGCTAAGATGCTTGCAAAGATGTTCTTAGCCGGTGCGAAAAATCTGGAAAACAAGAAAGAATGGATCAATGAATTAAATGTATTCCCTGTACCCGACGGGGATACCGGTACCAATATGACAATGACGATCATGTCTGCAGCCAAGGAGGTAAAGGAGATTGGCGAAGACGGCAGCATGGAAGCGATCTGCAAGGCGATCTCTTCCGGCTCCCTGCGCGGTGCAAGAGGTAACTCCGGCGTTATTTTGTCCCAGCTTTTCCGTGGATTTACCAAGATAGCCAAGACCGAGACCGAATTGGATATGGCAACCATCGCCGCTGCATTTGACAAAGCTGTTGAGACTGCTTATAAGGCGGTAATGAAGCCAAAAGAGGGTACCATCTTAACCGTAGCAAAAGGTGCAGCGGAATGTGCCCAGAGTTTAATAGAGGACGGCTGTACGGATATGGAGACCTTTTTCCGTGCGATCATCGAGCAGGCAGAATATGTGCTCAGCCAGACCCCCGAAATGCTCCCGGTATTGAAGCAGGCTGGAGTTGTAGACTCAGGCGGACAGGGACTTGTGGAAGTATTGCATGGCGCTTTCGATGCCTATATGGGCAAGGAAGTGGACATGAATCTTGATACCAGTGCCGCCACTCCCGTAAAAATGAAGAGCAGCTCAAGCTCTTATGAAGCGCAGGCAAATGCCGATATCAAATTCGGATACTGTACAGAATTTATCATTCTTTTGAACAAACCTTTGAACGTCAAGACCGAGCGTGATTTCAAGTCTTTCCTGGAATCCATCGGTGATTCCATTGTCTGTGTGGCTGACGATGAGATGGTTAAGGTTCATGTGCACACCAACGATCCGGGTCTTGCGCTGCAGAAGGCTTTATTATATGGTCAGCTGTCCAATATGAAGGTTGACAATATGCGCATGGAGCATCGGGAGAAATTGTTCAAGATGCTGTCCGGAGGCAAAGCGATCGAGCTTGACGTAGACATCACCGGTCAGGCAGACAGACCTTTCTCCAAAGAAGAACATATGGCTCAGATGTTGAACGAAACTCCTGGCCCGGCAAAAGAGGAAGTGAAACCCGCAGAGCCCCGCAAACCGATGGGCTTCATCGCAGTTTCCGCCGGCGACGGTCTGAACGAGATCTTCAAGAGTCTGGGAGTCGACTATATCATTGAAGGCGGTCAGACGATGAACCCCAGCACGGCCGACATTCTGGATGCTGTTGAAAAAGTAAACGCGGACACGGTATTCGTGCTGCCCAACAATAAAAATATCATTTTGGCTGCAAACCAGGCTGCTGCTTTGTCCCAGGACAAGAAGATCTGCGTGATCCCCACAAAGACGATCCCGCAGGGCATCACTGCCGTGATCAACTTTGTGCCGGATCTGTCCGCGGAAGATAATCTGCAATCTATGACCGCTGAGATCGGAAATGTCAAAACAGGTCAGGTGACTTATGCCGTAAGAGATACTGTGATCGATAATATTGAGATCAAGAAAGACGACTTTATGGGTATCGGCGATAAGGGAATCCTTTCTGCCGGCCAGGACATCATGCAGGTTGCCGAAGAAATGGTATCCGGTCTGGTTGATGATTCCTCCGAGCTCATCAGCATATATTACGGATCTGACGTAGATGAAACTACTGCGCAAAAGCTGTGTGATACCCTTAAAAACGCGCACGCTTCCTGTGATGTGGAATTACAGTATGGCGGTCAGCCCATTTACTATTATGTTGTCTCCGTAGAATAAACTGCGGATCATCCACAAGATAATTTATAGCAGAAGTAACAGAGGGAGGATATTATTGTTCTCCCTCTTTCCGTTATCATACCCCAAATGTGTTAGGAGAATGGATATGACCATGACACGCAGCACACCGATCATCGAATTGAAAGGGATCGGAGAAAAATCCAATGCTTTATATGCCAGATTAAATCTTTTTACCGTGGGGGATCTGCTGGCTCATTATCCCAGAGATTACGAGACCTTTGCCCCGCCGGTAACTGTCGCTGAAGCAGCGCCGGGAGATACCTGTGCGATCTACGTCATCGTAAAAGGAATCCCTAATGTCAAAAAAATCCGGAACCTGACCATCTTGAATGTCAATGTCCAGGACACCACCGGCGGTATGCAGTTAACCTTCTTTAACATGCCTTTCCTGAAAAAAATGCTGCGTCCGGGCGGCTACTATGTTTTTCGCGGAACGATACAAAGCCGCGGGGCAGCCAAGATCATGGAGCAGCCCAAGATCTACGGATTAGACGAGTACAGAAAGCAATGCGGGCATATGATGCCCAAATACGCACTGACCAAAGGTCTGACCAATCAGGCTGTCCAGAAGGCAGTCAGACAGGCTCTCACTGCGTGCGAACAGGAAGAAGAATACTATCCGGACTGGCTTATAGAACAATACGATCTATGCTCCGGGCGTGAAGCCTTACAGAATCTGCATTTTCCCGAAGATCCGGAAAGGATGAAGGCCGCGAGAAAGCGCCTTGTCTTTGACGAATTTTTCGGATTTTTACTGATGCTGCGCCAGAACAAAGATCTGACCGAAGAATTGCCGAATGATCATCCGATGCATGAGACCTCGGATACGGTGCGCTTTCTGGAGCAGCTCCCTTTCCCTCTGACCAAAGCCCAAAAGAAGG
>CADBNO010000212.1 GCA_902796105.1 uncultured Lachnospiraceae bacterium
CTTTATGCGTTTTGTGGCTGAAGAACTCAGAGAGATCATGGCAAGTCTGGGATTCCGCACCGTGGATGAGATGGTGGGACGCACAGATTGCCTGATGAAAAAGGAAGAATTTGAAGCACCCAGAGCGATGCTCGCCGATCTGGATACGATCTTGAACCCGGGATTTGCAAAGGCGAAGGATCTGCACTTTGACGAGACCAGAGCATATGACTTTCACCTGGAGTGCAGCAAAGATGAGACGATCCTTTTGCCGGCTTTTGCAAAAGAACTGTCCGGCGCAAAGCGCCCGCAGAACAGCAGTACGGAAGTGGCAGTGTCCAGTACCGACAGAGCATTCGGTACGATCCTGGGGAGCCGGATCACGAGAGCTTATCAGGATACCCTTGCGGAGGACAGTTTTGTGGTGAATTGTCACGGTGGCGGAGGTCAATCCTTTGGAGCGTTTATTCCAAGAGGCCTGACCATCCGGCTGACGGGAGATGCTAACGACGGTTTCGGCAAGGGACTTTCAGGCGGAAAGTTAGTGGTGGTACCGCCTGCAAATGCGGGTTATCGCGCGCATGAGAACGTGATCATCGGCAATGTGGCGCTATACGGCGCAACATCGGGTAAGGCGTATGTGTGCGGTCAGGCGGGAGAACGTTTCTGTGTGAGAAACTCCGGTGCAGTAGCAGTCTGTGAGGGCTGCGGAGATCATGGCCTGGAGTATATGACCGGCGGGCGCGCCGTTGTGCTTGGCATGACCGGCAAAAATTTTGCGGCAGGTATGAGCGGCGGGATCGCGTATGTGCTGGACAGAGAGCATACCCTGTATCTGCGTATGAATAAAGAGATGGATGACCTGTTAGAGGTGACGGAGAAGTACGATATTGCGGAGCTTAAGGCCATTTTGGAGGACTACGTAAAAGAGACTGATTCTGCTTTTGCAAAGGAGATCCTGGCGCATTTTGCGGCGTATCTTCCGGATTTCAAAAAGATCGTACCCAACGATTATCAGCGTATGCTGACTGCCATCTCGAAGTTTGAGGAGCAGGGGATACCGCATGAGAACGCTGTGTTGGAAGCGTTCAAGGAGGTGGCGAGATAATGGGTAAAGTAACCGGTTTTTTGGAATATGAGAGAAAAAATAACGGGGATATCCCGGTAAGTGAGCGGATCCGGAATTTTAAGGAATTTCACACACCACTCGCGGAGACAGAGCGCAGAGAACAGGCTGCCAGATGCATGAACTGTGGTGTGCCGTTTTGTCAGTCTGCCATGAAACTGTCCGGTATGGTGACAGGATGTCCGCTGCATAATCTGATCCCGGAGTGGAATGATCAGATCTGGCTTTCCCATGATGAACATGCGTTTCACAGACTGAACAAGACCAGCAATTTTCCGGAGTTCACCGGAAGAGTCTGCCCGGCATTGTGCGAGAAGGCGTGTATGAACGGCCAGTTCGGAGAACCTGTCAGTGTGCACGACAATGAACTTTTCCTGATCGAGAAGGCCTTTGCAGAGGGCTATATCAAGCCGCGTATCCCACAGGTGCGCAGCGGAAAACAGGTTGCAGTGGTGGGCAGCGGACCATCCGGACTTGCCGTGGCGGATGAACTGAATCACAGAGGACATGCGGTAACCGTGTACGAGCGGGAGGAGGAGATCGGCGGTCTGTTGATGTTCGGGATTCCGAATATGAAGCTGGATAAAGCGGTGATCCTGCGGAGAAAGAAGCTGATGGAGGAGGAAGGCGTTGTCTTTCGCACCGGCGTGAATGTGGGTGTGGATATTACTGCAGAGGAACTGAAAGCAAAGTATGATGCAGTGGTGCTGTGCTGCGGCGCAAAGCAGCCGCGCAGCCTTGCCGGAGCGGATACAGAGCAGATGAAGGGAATCTGGTATGCTGTAGATTTCCTGACGGATGTGACGAAGAGTCTGCTGCGGACGGGAGGTCCGGATGCGGATGCGCAACAGGTCAGACTGCCGCAAAAATACGGCAGTGTGAAGGGAAAGCATGTTGTGGTCGTCGGCGGCGGAGATACCGGGAATGATTGTATCGGCACAGTGATCCGGCTCGGAGCGAAATCCGTGACTGCCCTCGAGATGATGCCGGAACCGCCTGTGGAGCGGGCAGCAAATAATCCATGGCCGGAATGGCCCAAGATAAAAAAGACAGATTACGGTCATGAAGAAGCGATCGAACTTTTCGGGCACGATCCCAGAGTATATGAGACTACTGTGAAGGAATTTGTCACGGACAAGAATCATAAGCTGACGAAAATCAAAACCGTGCAGGTGAAATTTCAGGGCGGGAAGCTGACAGAGGTGGAAGGCAGCGAGAAGGAGCTTCCCTGCGATATGCTTTTGATCGCAGCCGGCTTTGTGGGGTGTGAACCCTATACGGCAGAGGCATTCGGGCTGAAGCGTACGGCGCGCGGTGTGGTGGAAACCGCGCCGGAGCATTACGCGGCGAATGCGGATGGGATCTTTACCGCAGGCGATATGCACAGGGGTCAGTCTCTCGTGGTATGGGCAGTGTGTGAAGGCAGAAACTGTGCGAGAGAGGTGGATGCGTATCTTATGGGATATACCGTGGTATAAAAACAGGTTTTCCACATATATTGGAAATAAAGATATGACAGTATGTGAGAAACAAGATGCAAAGAAAAACAGGGTATACGAAAAGCCGGCTTTCTGCTTCGGGGCTGTACCGGAAGGGAATCCCGACGTTGTGTTTTTTGCTTGCGGCATTTCTGCTTGGCAGGGCGCTTGCCGATGCAGCGGATGAAAACAGTACACTTGTTGATGCGGCAGGTGAAAGTCGTCAGGAAGCGGCGCAGCAGGTTTCAACCGGACAGGTATGGGGAATCTTCTATACGGAGAACTGGGGGCTTGGATTCGGTGAAGAGGGCAAATGTCCTGCCGGAAACAGCTCCGCACAGGAATTGAAAAAGTATAATGCCTATTATGTCGGAGATACCTCGCAGAAGAAGCTGTATCTGACCTTTGACTGCGGATATGAAAACGGCAACACGGAAGCGATCCTGGATGCGTTGAAAAAACATAATGCCAAGGGAACCTTCTTTGTGGTGGGGCATTATCTGGAATCGGCACCTGAGCTGGTGGAGCGCATGGTAGCGGAGGGGCACAGTGTGGGCAATCATACCTATCATCACCCGGATATGTCGAAAATCTCCGATCCCGCTTCCTTTCAGAAGGAGATGGATGATGTGCGCACGCGGTTCAAGGAGATCACCGGGACAGAATTGGCAATGTACTATCGACCGCCTCAGGGTAAATACAGCACGGATAATCTACAGATGGCCAAGGATCTCGGGTATTCCACTTTCTTCTGGAGTCTGGCCTATGTAGACTGGAATGTCGATAAGCAACCCAGCCATGAGGAAGCGTTCAAAAAACTGACAGGGCGGGTGCATCCCGGCGCAATTGTATTACTACATAACACTTCCCGGACCAACGGGGAGATCCTGGATGAACTGCTGACCAGATGGGAAAAGATGGGTTATACCTTTGGGACCTTGGATGAGTTGACCAATAGTTAAAAAGTGTTGTATAGTTTAAGTGGCTATGTGTAAAAGCATAGCCATTTATCTGTTACGCAGGGTACGCTCTCTTTTGCAGAGAATAATTTGTAGAGGAAAAAGAAAGAAGCAATTAAGGTAACGTTAAGCTTTTGCGAGTTTATTGCTAAGATTGCTCTGGTATGATAGGTGCATAGAACAAAACAGATCCTGTGCAATACAGAGAAAAGAGGGAATGAATATGATGTGGGACAGAAAAACACTGAAGCAAAGAGCAAAGGAGAAATTCAAGGCAAATTACTGGAAATGTGTATTGATCGGTCTGCTGCTCAGTATAATCATGGGGGGATCGTCAGGTGGATCAAGCTTTGGAAGCATGGCTCAGCCTGGTTTTCATCCGGGTACAGAGGAGACAGAAGAAAGCGAAGCTACAGATGCGGGAGAGGATTCGGATACGATTGCCGAGGGGAGCTTTGATATGTCAATGTCGGAGGATGGAAAGCTTATTGTTATGGATGAAAGCGGGAACGCGAAGGAGTTGGGAAATGCGGGAATAGCCGCTGTGGCGGTCGCTGTGCTGATCGGAGTGCTCCTGGTTTTCCTGGTGGTGTTCCTGCTGGTCCTCGTTCTGGATACGTTTATCATTAACCCGTTCCAGGTGGGATGTTACAGATTTTTCTATAAGAATCTGAGCGAGCCGGCTAAGATCTCTAATCTGGGCTACGGATTTGACAATAATTATAAAGAAACGGCCAAGACCATGTTTTTACGTGATCTGTATCTGATGCTTTGGAGTATGTTGCTTATTATCCCGGGAATCGTAAAGGGTTATGAGTATATGATGATGCCGTATCTGTTGGCGGATGATCCTTCCATGACAAAGGAGAAAGCATTTGCAGAGAGCCGTCGTATGATGACCGGGCAGAAGTGGAATGCGTTTGTGCTGGATCTGTCCTTTATCGGATGGAGTATTTTATCCATATTTACCCTGGGGCTGTTAAATATTTTTTATGTGAATCCTTATAAGATGTCCGCCCATGCCGCACTTTACGAAACCTTAAAGTACGGGTATAATGGAAGCGTGCAGGTACAGAAAGCGGAAGCGTAGATCCTTGGGCAAAAAGACAGAGAGATAAAGGGGATACAATGAGTCATAAAATATTGATCGCAGATGATGAGCCGGAGATCAGGAGTCTGCTCCGGCTCTATCTGGAAAATGAAGGATATACGGTGATCGAGGCGGAGGACGGAAGAAAGGCACTGGAGCTTGTGGGGAAAGAAAGACCGGATCTGTGTCTGTTGGACATTATGATGCCGAATGTGGATGGGTATCATGTCCTGGCCGGGATCAGGAAGGAGAGCAACATACCGGTGGTGATCATCTCGGCAAAAGATGCTGACTCGGAGAAGATCCTGGGTCTGAATCTGGGAGCGGACGATTATCTGGCAAAGCCTTTCAATCCGTTGGAGGCGGTGGCAAGAGTAAATTCCGCGATCCGGAGGTTTTATAAGCTGGGGGCGGGAGAGGTGAAACAGAATCTGGTCAGGGTGAGGGAGCTTACCCTGGATCCGGAATCCTGCACTTTGAAAAAAGGAGAGGAAAGCATTGCCCTCACCTCAGTGGAGTATCGGATCATGGAGCTTTTCATGACACATCCGGGAAAAGTATTTACCAAACAGCAGATTTATGAGCACGGATGGGGGGACGATTTTGTCGTGTCTGACAATAATATCATGGTCTGTATCAGTAAGCTGCGAGCCAAGCTGGATGAAGCGGATCCTTCTGCTTATATCAAGACTATGCGGGGGCTGGGTTACCGGATCGAATGATCGATCCGCAGCCGGCCGGATAAAATGACGGGGAGAAAGGAACAGTGGGATGAATCGGGAACAAAGATTGTCCGCTTTTTTGATCAAAAGGTTTCTGATCGCGTTGCTGGTGGTCAGTCTGGTGGAGTACGGTCTGCTCACTCTGATGAGACAGACTGTACTGCCTTTTGTGTTTACGGCTTTTTTTGGAGAATACGGTGATTATTTTATAGGCGGGATCACTCTCCGCCTTTTGTTTGTGATTTTTTTGGACGCTTTGATCAGAATATTGCCCGGGGTAATGCCGGAGGTGTCCCGGGAACCCTTTCTATGGTTGGCGAATGCATTGGAGAGATGGTTTCTTGCGGCAGATGCGGAGAATCCGATCTACACCCTGCCATGGCAGCAAAAGCTTACATTTTACATCATCCTGGCAGCGGTGCTGCTGATCTTGTTGGTTCCTTATGTGCTGGGGGCTGTTAACTTTTCCAAGCTTGTGATCCGGGAATTCCGGGCGATCGGCGATGAGCGCCGTATGGTACATGAGGAATATGCCAGGAGACGGAATCTGATGTTGGCGGATATTGCACACGATCTGCGCACACCGATCACGACGGTGGCGGGATATTCCAAGGCGCTGGCGGACGGCATGGTGGATGAAGCGCACACACAGGAATATCTGGATGCCATTCAGAGAAAAACTGCGCAGATGAATGAGTTGATCGATCTGCTGTTTCATTATGTCAAGCTGGACAGTGAAGGATTTGTGCTGAACCGCCAAAAAGAGGATATCTGCGAGATGGTCAGAGAATGCGGTGCTGCATTGTACACAGATGTGGAACATGCAGGGATGACGCTGAACGCAGAGATCCCGGAAGAACCTTATGTGGTTTGGGCAGATAAAGTGCAGTTGTCCCGTGTGATCGACAATCTTTTGGTGAATGCTGTACGGTATAATCAGGCGGGAAGCGAAATAGGTCTTGTGGTGTGCAGGGATGATGACCGGATACGGATCTATGTGGCGGATCAGGGGGTAAAAATTCCTGATGAACAGGCGATGCATCTGTTTGAGCCGTTTTATCGTGCGGATGCATCCAGAAGCAGCTGTGGCGGATCGGGGTTAGGACTTTCTGTTGCGCAGAAGGTTGCTGAGATGCACGGGTTTGAACTTGTGTTAGTGCAGCAGCCGGAACTGAATCACCATCCGATGATGCAGGGATACACCAAGGCGTTTGTACTCACGGCACACGCGGAGGAGTGAGGAGGCATGCCGGTATACAAAGGGAAAGACCGGAGCGAAGGACGGAATCGTTCCGCAGGGGAGTTGACGCGGAGCGGGTGAACGTTATATTATGATAACATGGAGATTGACGAAGCAATTCACGGTAAGAAAATGTACGAGAGAAAGGGTTATCTATGAAACAGAAAACAACAGCGGTTGTGGCATCCCAAAAGGAGATCGCGCCACAGATTTACGACATGTGGATCACCACGGATCTGGCAGCAGCGGCTAGACCTGGACAGTTTGTGTGTGTTTACCCGAAGGATAAAAGCACCTTGCTGCCCCGACCCATCAGCATCTGTGAGGTGAATGCGGACAGAACGGCGCTGCGCTTAGTGTACCGGATCGCCGGGCAGGGTACGGCGGAGTTCTCCGGATACCGCGCGGGAGACGATATCGCCATTCTGGGTACTTTAGGAAACGGGTTTCTGGAGGCGGTCGGCATTGATTCCCTGGCGGGGAGTATGGTGCAGGATGATGTGGAGATCACTGCAGATAAAATGTTTTCCGGTAAGCAGGTGTTCCTTATGGGCGGAGGTATCGGGATCCCGCCGATGGTGCAGCTGGCAAAGACATTATATGGGCTGATGAGCAGGGAAGCAGCGGCAGGTGGAGTACCTGCAGATGGACAGGATGTAAAAGACAGGATCCGGATCATTGTGGGCTATCGGGATGCACAGACTTTTCTCAGAGAGGATCTGGAACAGTACGGCAAGGTATATATTGCTACTGAGGACGGCAGTGTGGGGACGAAGGGAAATGTGATGGATGCCATTGCCGGAAACGGGTTAAGTGCGGACAAGATCTTTGCCTGCGGGCCGATGCCTATGCTGCGGGCTATCAAAGCCTATGCCGGGGAGAAGGATATCCCTGCGTATATCTCACTGGAGGAGCATATGGCGTGCGGTGTGGGAGCCTGTCTGGGCTGTGTGGTGAAAACGAGGGAGGTCGATCATCACTCGCATGTACACAATGCGCGGATCTGTACGGACGGACCGGTATTTGAGGCGAAGGAGGTGGAAATCTGATGAATACACAGACAACGATTGCGGGAGTGACTTTTAAGAATCCTGTGATGACAGCCTCCGGAACATTCGGATCCGGTATGGAATACGGGGAGTTTGTGGATCTGAACCAGCTTGGTGCGGTGGTGACCAAGGGGGTGGCAAATGTGCCATGGCCCGGAAATCCGACACCGAGGGTGGCTGAGGTATACGGCGGTATGCTGAATGCCATCGGATTGCAGAATCCCGGTATTGATGTGTTTATGGAGAGAGATATCCCGTTCCTGAAGCAATATGATACGAAGATCATTGTAAATGTCTGCGGAAAGACGGTGGAGGACTATGTGGATGTTGTGGAAAAGCTGGGGGAGGAACCGGCAGTTTCCATGTTGGAGATCAATGTGTCCTGTCCAAATGTGAAGGAGGGAGCCATTGCTTTCGGACAGAAGGCGGATGCCCTGTACAACATTACGCAGGAGTTAAAAAAGCACGCCAGACAGCCGATCATCATGAAGCTGAGTCCCAACGTGACGGATATCACGGAGATGGCTAAAGCGGCGGAGGCAGCAGGTGCAGACGCACTGTCTCTCATCAATACCATCACCGGAATGAAGATCGATATCCACAGACGGAAGTTTGCCATTGCCAACAAGACAGGCGGTATGAGCGGTCCTGCCATCAAGCCTATTGCGGTGCGCATGGTGTATCAGGCAGCGCATGCGGTGAAGATTCCCATCATCGGTATGGGAGGCATTGCAAATGCAGATGATGCCATCGAGTTCATCCTTGCGGGTGCTTCCGCAGTCAGTGTAGGGGCAATGAATTTTGTGAATCCCTATACGACGGTGGAGATCGTCAGGGGGATTGAGGCATACATGGAGCGTTATCACGTGGAGAAGCTGACGGACCTGATCGGTGCGGTGGACTAAAGCATGACGGGTAGCCGTATGCATATGTGCAGCAAGCGAAGCATAATAACAGAGATACCTGCATATAGATAAGGTGATCATATCTTTCTATATGGAGGTATTTTTTGGTGGAAATGTTAAAAAAGAACATACATATGGACCGCATCCGCTGTGAGGCTGTCACGCAGATCACCCTGGAGGATGACAAAAATATTCCTGACAACAAACCGGATGTGAGCAGTATCAATTTGGAGAAAGCGCAGGCAGTGATCGAGGAGATAAGACCCGGTACGGACACAGTGGATCTAAAGGGAACGCTGTATTTTGCTGTTTTGTATTACACAGCGGAAAATGACGGTGGATTGGAGCTTCTTGAGGGCGGGATCCCGTTTGAGGAAAGAGTGGTGCTTCGCGGTGCCATGCCCACGGACACGGTTGAGGCGGATGCGGAGGTCGAGGATTTCAGTGTGGAGATCATCAATACGCGCAAGCTGAGTATCCGGTCCCTGCTGACGCTTGGGGTGTCGGTGGAGGAACTCTATGATGAAGAGGTACCGATCGGAGTTTACAGCGAAGGGGAGAAGACAGATTCTCTGGAATATCGCAAAAAGCCTACCAGGCTGGCGGAGATCGCGATCTGTAAAAACGATATTTTCCGTATTCGGGATGAGGTGACCTTGCCTGCGAACTATCCGAACATTTCCCGGATTCTGTGGAGCACAGTGTGGCCGGGGGATGTGGAATTCAAGGTGATGAGTGAAAAGCTGGCGCTGCAGGGGGAAGTGCAGCTGTTTTTGCTATATGAAGGGGAGGGGGAGGAGAGGTCTGTCCGCTCGTATGAGACCACGATCCCTTTTGCCGGAATGTTGGATTGCCATGGCTGCAAAGAAGGGATGCTGCCGGATATCCGATATGAGGCCGGGCAGGCGGAGCTTGCAGTGCGCCCGGATCTGGACGGTGAGGAGCGCAATGTTGCCATAGAATTGCCATTGGACATCCGGATAAGGATCTATGAGGAAGAAAATACAGACATCTTATCGGATATTTACGGTGTGACAAAGGAAGTGGAAACGCAAACCCGGCATGCGGACCTAAACCGTGTCCGGACTTGTGTGACGGGAAAGACAAAGGTGACGGATCACATCCGGATCCCGAATGGCAGCGCCGGGATCCTGCAGATCCTGCACAGTGAGGCTAAAGTATGTCAGGAGCAGCAAAGCGTGGTGGAGAACGGGATCCTTCTGAAAGGATCTGTGCAGATCCGTGTCATGTACATCACGGGGGATGATCAGAACCCGTACGCCTGTGCAGATGCACAGATCCCGTATCAATATACGCTGGAGATACCTGGTATTCAGCCGGGGGATGCGGGTAAGGTGAACGCCAAGGTGGAGCAGCTGCAGGTTACCATGTTAGATGGGGAAGAAATGGATGTGAAGGCGGTACTGTGCTTTTCCACCATGGTATTTGAAAAGGTGCCGGAAGAGCTGATCAGTCAGGTGACGGTGAAGGAGCTTGACAGTGCAAAGATGAGTAGTCTTCCGGGGATGGTCATTTATACGGTGAAACCGGGAGACAGCCTGTGGAGCATCGGCAGGAGGTATTATGTGCCGGTGGAGAAGATCCGGGATCTGAATGCACTAAACCAGGACGAAATCCGCCCGGGGCAGAAGCTGCTTCTCACCAGAGGGCAGTGAGTTTCCGGATGAGGGAAACCGGTCGGATCGGATAAGGCAAAACAAAGTCTGTGGACAAATACTTGTCCGCAGACTTTGTTTTGCCTTATCGGAAATTGTATCCGAAAGAC
>CADBNO010000213.1 GCA_902796105.1 uncultured Lachnospiraceae bacterium
CAGATTGGATTTCACCTTGTTCATGACAAGAGCCTTGAATTTCCCTGTACCGTATGCCTGACCTTCGCCGATCACATCCCTCTGCAGTAAACCATCCGTAGTTCCCACCAGCTTTAAGATCAGCTGACGGGAATCCATAACGCGCAGATTGAAATTTCCGCTGGCACCGATCTCCACATGCAGCCCCGATGCCGGATCAAACAGACGCACCTTACTGTCCGTCCCCCATTTGATCCCCATCTGCGTGGTCAAATTGATAAAATATACCTCCGCATGGAAGATGTTCTCACCGCCCGTGCCCAGCTTGATCGCATCGCGCAAAAGCGGTATGTTGTATGTCTGCAGGGTATGCCTGCCGGCACCGAAGAGATCCAGTGCCCGCCCGTCCTTAAAGAACAGCGCCTCCTGAGACTCATGTACGATCAGCTGCGTGCCGAAATTAAAGTCCTCCTTCGGATGCCTGTAGACAAATACGTCATTACTTCCCTCATACTGAATGACACTGATCAGTTCCAACTATTCACTCCCTTTCCGCTAATACAGCCATTACTATCACAATCCCCAAAGGTACCCCCACAGCGATACCTGCCGCAGGTCCTGTACTCACATGAAAAACATATGCCAATACCAGAAACAACAAAAGCGGCACCAGCAGCAAAAATGACGCGATCTCCACTACAATGGACAGTACCCCGTCCAGATAGACCGCATATCCAAGCCCTGCCGCTCCCAAAAGGAAAACAGGGATAGTCAGTCCGACCGGCATACCAAATCTTTCTTTCAGAAACAGACTCACGATCGCCGGGATGATCATGCCGATGAAAACCGCATAGGGAATCCTTTTTTTTCGCGCGGCAGCCACTCCCTCCTGACACTTTGCGATCATCTCGTCCGCGTCTTTCACCCCCCGCACTTTTTCAAATTCCGAGAGTGCCTTGCGGTACGCCTGTTTCTCAAAATGCGCTTTGCCCAGAGCATAATGCTTCATCTGCTCCGCTCTGGCCTGACCTTCCTTACTCAGCCGCATCAGCTCTGAAGCGATCTCATCCGAATGCTTCACACATTCCATGGCCGCGCTCTTATACAGAAGGAGCGCCTGTCCGGCCTGTACCGCATCCTCATCATCCGCGAGCAGTTCATTTGCCCGATTCAGTTTTTCGACTACAAAGGAATAATCCTTGTAATTCGGTACCAGCTCTGCTATCGACCAGCGATTCCCGCAATTTTCACAGACACACGCGCCGATCAGATAATCATTTGCAAGGTCTCCGCCGCAGATCTTACATCTTAAAGAAGGCATGCTCCACCCTCCGTATCGCTTATTGTCTACAGTTTAGCTCATTTTGGAGCACAGGTCAAGAGTGCTGTCTCCGCCTATGACCCGCCAGATCAGATCAACACCCTTGGGGCATATGCCGGAATCGGCAGCTATATTGACATGCAGGCATGTCATCCTGGCTCATGCCCGCAAAATCAAAAACCCATAAGGCAGACGATGCTGTGTCTTATGGGTTTACGAAATTCCGCTTTTTATTCTTTTTCTAAAAGGATCGATCGATTCAGTTCAGCCAATCCCGAAACAGCTTCACAAGAAAAACCACCACGACCATCACAATGATCAAAGGCGCCAACGATGCCAGTATGGAAAACACGATACTCAGCACCGCAAATACGACCACAATGACCAGAATGATCAGCAGCCATCGGGGAATTTTCTGCAGTACACCGAGCAAACCACCCATCTGATATCCACTGTACGATCCCTGTCCGTCGCCAGAGCTACCCTGAGCGCCGCGGTTTCCCGCTTCATATTCGTATTCGCCGCCAATGCCGGAGCTCTCCGCCCCGCTGGTCTGGATGATCGTACGGGCGATCAATCGGGGATCTCCCAAAGACTGCAGCACTTCCTCCTCGCTTCTGCCCTTCCGGATCTCCGTATTGATATAGTCCTGATAATATCTCGCCGTCTCCTCCACCTTCGCCTGCGGTATCCTTCCGTTCAAAGCAGTGCGCAATCTGTCTACAAATTCCTGTTTGCTCATTGCAGCTGATCCATTCCCTCTCCTGATGTTATCCTTCTCAGATATGTATCCGGATCCTGCTGCATCTGATACATTGTGTAAAACGCATTTAAAACCATTGCTTCCTTATTGCAGCACTCTGTATTCTTCCCGATGTCACGCACCAGATTATAGCGATCCATCTGCCATACATAAAGATCCGTCAACGCATAACCTTTACATTTCAGTTCATCAAGAAAACCATGATGATCCAGATAATACATGAACTCTTTCATGAGGGCATTGTTCAGGACGATGCCCTCCCATAGCTGATCCAGCCAGGATCCGCTTTTCCCTGCATATTCTCCCAATGCAAGGAGCCCTTCATATGCTCTGATCCTCCTCGCATCATATACCACACCGCTCACAGGAAATCCTCCGCTTCACATTCATGTCCCTTAACTATGCATTTTATTTTAGCACAATGAGAAAATACAGTAAATATTCTAATCAGAAAGCATTTCTAAATTTTTTATGAATTGTATTTACTTATTTGTCTGTTTGCTCCTGCCCCATCTCTACTTTACCGATATCCTCCGACTGATCGACAGTCAGATCAAATTGCCGGAACATCTCATTTTCAGGAAGCTCCATAAGAAATCCGTCTGTATAATCAAGAGCCAGCTCAGCCCGGTCAACATTCAGTCCCAGCACATGTCCCCCCTGCGTCCTGTCCTTGGAGATAAAGTGCAGATGCCACCCGGTCGCATTCAGCATATTCATATACGGCGGGCAATACAATCCGACCACGGTTCCTTCAATATCCGTATAGTCAAAGAAGGTCTGATCTGTCTCCAAAACCTTCGCCAGCGGCTGATACGGCTCGGTCTGTTTGTACTCGCTCCGGACGTTCATTTCCCGGAATGTTCCATCGATCCGCACCACGCAGAACTGGTTGGGCGCCTTTTCCTCCACCTTTTGATCCAGAAACTGTTTCAGACTCTCAATGTCAGTAACCTTCTCGATATTTAACTTCTCATCGGTATCAAAAAAGGTCACATTGGAAAACGGGATCGTCTCCTCATCCTTTACGATCTCCACGACTCCGTCACTCTTTGCTTTGTAGACTACGCCGTCCAATACGATCATCTCACCGTCCAGTGCATCAAAGGTTCCCAGGCCGATATCGCCTTTCTGCTTCAGCTCTGCAGCCGTTACACTCCCATGGTAATCCCCAAAGGTAAGTCCCTGCAGCAGAGATACCTGAAACAATGTCTCTCTGTCCGGTTCCTGTACCGCTTCCTTTTTCGCCCCGCAGGCTGCAAAAACCATTACCGCGGCAGCTAAAAACATCAATCCGACTCTTAGTTTTTTCATTTTTTACTCCTTTTCCTGTTTTTTTTCCCATGTATCAAAGCTTCCCAGGCAACGGACCTCCGGGATAGCTTCTATTTGTTTCAAGGTTTTCCCCGAAATTCCCTTTCCGTTTTCCACCTCAATAAGATAATGGTATGCCCCCAGCCTGCTTCCGTCCGGTCTGTCATGAATCGTCACAAGCTCCAGCCCGGCTTTGTGCATTTCCACGATGATATCGTCAAGCCGGTTTGCCTCGCAGTCTGCCGCAAAGACAGCACATGCGTGGTCATCTCCCTGCGTCGGCAAAGCGGAAATCACGTAAAACCGGGTCTTATTCGCATCGGTGATCTGCACATTCTCCGCCAGAACCGAAAGCCCATACAGTCCTGCCGCCCCCGGCGCGGCCACCGCAGCGATCGTCTTATCCCCGGTCTCTGCGACATAACTCGCCGCCGCAGCCGTACTGCCCAGCTCCTGCGTGTCAGCGTCCGGCAGATTCTCTTTGCGCCATGCCTCGCTCTGTGCAAGACCCTGCGCATGGGAGCATACCAGCCGGATATCCTCCAAAGAAGCGCCCGGAACGCCCATCAGTGTCTGGTTGATGGGAAGAATGACTTCCCCCACCACCCAAACCTTCTCCTCGGTCAAAAGCGCATCTACATAGTTGGTCACTGCGCCGCCCAGCGTATTTTCCTGCGGGATCACCGCATACTCGGCATCTCCCGCCACAACATCCGCGATTGCCTCGTTAACGGTGGCTTTGGGCATAAGCGTCACCGTATCCGGGAAGAAAAACTGTGTGGCCTCCTCGGTATATGTTCCCTCCGGTCCCAGATAACTGACTCTTGCCTGTTCCACTATTTCCAATGATGCTGAGATCGGCTCCTGCGACATTCCCGATTTTGCTGCAGACATTGTGGAATCCGTTGTATTCGATCCGCAGCCGGAAACCAGGATCCCCCCGATCAGCACAACTGCGACTCCCCTGTAAAATTTCTTCATTTTTCTCATCCTCTCGCAAGCTGATATTCCGGTATCGTCAGGAGATCAGAACAAACAGGAGGATTGCCAGCGCAAACGGCAATAAGCCGATCACTACGCTAAGGATCGGTATCCAAAGCGTCTTATTCTTTTTCTTCACGATGGTGATGATCGTCATCACAACGCCGCTTATCGTTCCGACCACTCCACATATAGCGGAGCATCCGATCAACAGGATAAAACCTGCGATTCCGATTACCGCCTCATTGGTGATCGCAGTGGAACTGCCGCCCGAGCCCCCCAAAAAAAGTACACCAACCGCTAATAAGATGGCCAGGATTCCCATCCCGGAAATCCCCATCGATATGATGGAAAACAGAGAAACCGCATCCGTTGCTTTTTTCTCTTTCATAAATTTCTCCCTTCGCTCCAATGCCAAATGTACAGAAATACAAATATCCGAACCCCTGACGGAGTTCGGATACTGCTTCGCTACCGTGCGTAAAACGCTTAAAACGTGCGTAAAACGCTTAAAACGTGCGTTAGAGGATTCGAACCCCCGACCTTTTGGTCCGTAGCCAAACGCTCTATCCAGCTGAGCTAAACGCACATATCGTAGTAATTGCTACAACGAGATATATTATATCCACTTTTTTTCTAAATGTCAATCCCAAATGAAAAATTTTTTACATTGTTTTCTAAAAATATGGTATGGTTTTTCCTGCATTTGTGCTATACTTATAAAACAGCAATTGATAAAATTCCAAGGAGGAAGGAAAATGTTAGAACTTAAGGATCTCTGTTTCCAGGTGCCTGCTGATGGCGCCGGGACAAAAGAGATTATCAATAACATCAATCTAACTCTAAAAGACCATACGTTTACTGCGATCACCGGACCTAACGGCGGCGGTAAGTCTACTTTAGCGAAATTGATCATGGGGATTGAGCGCCCTACATCCGGACACATTGTCTGGAACGGAACCGATATCACGGAAATGAGCATTACGGAGAGGGCTAATCTGGGCATCAGTTTTGCTTTCCAGCAACCGGTACGTTTCAAGGGAATCCGCGTCAAGGATCTGATCCGGCTCGCTGCCGGCAATGAGAAAAAAATCAGTACGGCATCTGCATGTGATTTTCTCTCCAAAGTCGGTTTATGTGCCAGAGACTATATCAACCGTGAAGTGGATGCCAGCCTTTCCGGCGGGGAATTGAAACGGATCGAGATCGCTACGATCATCGCCCGCAATACTCCACTCTCCGTTTTTGATGAGCCGGAGGCCGGTATTGATCTCTGGAGCTTTAACAATCTGATCAAGGTTTTTGAAGAGCTGCACGAGACCAGCGAAAATTCTTTGGTGATCATTTCTCATCAGGAACGGATTCTAAACATTGCAGATGAGATCGTTGTGATCGCAAACGGAAGTGTTAAGACAGTCGGCAAGAAGGATGATCTGCTTCCTGAGCTTTTGAACGGAACCGAAAGCTGCAAATTTTACCAGTAAGATCCAGCAGGACAACCTTAGATGCACGACTTTTGATCATTTTAGGAAAAGGTAAGATAATATTATGGATGAAATACAGAAAACTTTATTGGAACAGGTGGCCGGCCTCCATGAAATGCCGGCGGGCGCATACAATATACGCGCCAACGGAGCAAGCGTCAGCCGCAATACTACTGCTAATGTGGATATTGTAACCAAGACGGACAAGCAGGGGATCGATATCGTGATCAAGCCCGGTACAAAAAAGGAAAGTGTACACATTCCTGTAGTCTTAAGTCAAAGCGGTCTGACCGAGATGGTTTATAATGATTTCTACGTGGGGGATGACTGCGATGTAACGATCGTTGCCGGCTGCGGCATTCACAACAGCGGCGATCTTGACAGCAAGCACGACGGCATCCATGCCTTTTACATCGGCAAAAACAGCCATGTGAAATATGTGGAAAAGCATTACGGCAGCGGCGACGGCAAAGGCGAGCGTATCATGAATCCGCAGACCATAGTGAATCTGGGCGAAAACAGCTTTATGGAGATGGAGACCGTGCAGATCAAAGGAGTGGACTCCACGAAGCGTTCCACCGAGGCGACATTGGCTGACGGGGCTAAGATCATTATCACCGAACGCTTGATGACACACGGGAAGCAGACTGCAGAATCTTCCTTCAATGTAGACTTAAACGGTGCGGATTCCAGTGCAAACCTGATCTCCCGCGCGGTTGCCCGCGATGATTCCAGACAGATCTTCCTCGCCAAGATTAACGGGAATAACCGCTGTGCCGGTCACTCCGAATGTGATGCAATCATCATGGATAACGCAAAAATAAGTGCCATTCCCGAGATCACCGCAAACGATCTGGACGCAGCACTGATCCATGAAGCCGCAATCGGGAAAATCGCCGGAGAACAGATCATAAAACTCATGACGCTGGGGCTTACCGAAGCGGAAGCAGAAGAACAAATAGTAAACGGATTCCTGAAATAACAGGAATCCGTTCTTATATTCTCTCCAACGCACCGATGATCTCCGCTTCATTGAAGGGCTTCAATATAAACTCGTCTGCGCCGCGCTTAACGGCTTCTATCATTTTGTCTTTTTGTCCGACCGCTGTGATCATCAGAACAACAGCCTCGGGATTTTCCTTTTTGATCAAACTCAGAGACTCCACTCCGTTCATAACAGGCATAGTGATGTCCATCGTTACGATCTGCGGTCTGAATTCCTTATACTTCAGATATCCATCCTCTCCGTTTACGGCTTCCGCAACGATCGTATGGCCATTACGCTCCAAAATCTCACGCAAAAATTTCCTCGATGTCCTTGAATCGTCTACTATCAAAATCTCTGCCATCGTTAATCCCCCTTTATCTGAGCCTACCTACCATAAAGTACAAGCCCTTATTTCCGATAAAAACCGGGATTCTGCAAATATCCTGAACCTCTTTCACCGCAGCATACTCCGGAGGCATCAATTCCAGATCACGTCCGTCCTTCGCTACCTCTGCCACATACATACCATTGGAACAATTCAAAAGCTCTGCTGCAGCATCCAATGCATCCGCATCAAGTGCTGCAAATTCTTCCTGACCATAAATAGTACACATTTTCAAGAGTGCGCCATTACGTTCTGAAAAACAATCCAAAAAGCCATCCTGACCTTCCACCTTCTGAAGTGCTATTCCCTCCTCGGGTAAATCATCAACCATTACTGCATGCCCCAGATACATATGACGATCGATCAACCGGATCAAGGTACGCACGACCATACTGATCAGAGCCTGATACTGCAGCGCCGTCTCAGGCAATAATAACGGCAGGATCCGCTCCACTTCATCACTCTTGATCGCTTCAAAATCCGAATTGCTGTAGTTGAAAGCATTCTTGAAATCATTGACAACAAGATCAATCTCATCCATATCGATCAGATCCTCATCCATCAGATTCTGCATAAATGAAAGATAAGCGCCCCCCTGCTTCTTTAAGAGACGGGCAACCTGATCCTGCGTCAGATAACCTAGATCAACCGCGATATCACCAAACCTCTTATCCTGCTCAGCCTGCATTAACCCGACTTCCTCTGCCTGCTGAGCGGTCATCAGACCTTCCGAGACAGCAAGAAGCCCCAGCTTTACCCGCACTGAATCCTGTTTATTGATAACGTCTATGAGTTGTTCCTTCGTGATCTTACCTGTTTCCACGAGGTAATTTCCAAGCATATATTCTACCATGTAATGTCCTCAACTCCCATGGAATTCAAATACATATAAATCTGCCAGCATATAAAGAAAAAAATGTTAGCACGAAAATATCTGCTAACATATAGTATATCTTTATCTGAAAAACATGTCAAGAAATATGGGTATCGAAAATAAAATTTAGAATTTAACGTATTTTCAGTGTTTTTTTTGTAAAGAGCAAAAAAAATGGGGCCTATAGGGCTCGAACCTATGACCCTCTGCTTGTAAGGCAGATGCTCTCCCAGCTGAGCTAAGACCCCGTTTACAAATTCAC
>CADBNO010000214.1 GCA_902796105.1 uncultured Lachnospiraceae bacterium
ATAAAAGCAGAAACCGCTTCCAGATCTGCTGCACACACCAGGGCAGATCCACCGCTTTCATTCCTTCACAGGTCACGATAGTCTCCGTAAGCCAGGTTTTGCCATCTACACTGTAACGCACTGTACCGACTCTCGTCCCCGGATCCACCGGTGCTTTCAGAATCCGCTTTACATCATACTCCACACATATCTGCTCATCTTCACGCATGAGAAGGACGGGGGATTTTGCCGTCGAAGCCGCCTCCTCATCGTGGCGCTCCAGGATTTCCACTTTCACAAACGGGATTTCCCCCAGATGCCTGCTCTGCGCGTTTTCCACCGGTATCGCTTTCAGCTTTGTTTCATCAAATGCCGTGGCCGCATCGTTGATCTGTCGTTTCCGGAAATGATCCGTCCCGTATTTCATCAATACTTTTGTATCGCTCCATTTATATGTTTTATGATTCGGCCAGCCGCATCCCAGCAGCGCTACCACAAAGGTTCTGTCGTCATCTTCCAGTGCCCCCACGTAGCAATATCCCGCTTTGTTCGTAAAACCGGTTTTCCCGCTGAACGCCCCGTCCATCATGTGAAGAAAAGCATTATGATTCGTACAGGTCACACTTCTTCCGTTCTCATAAAAGGAATAACTGTCCTGTGCGGTGATCTGCCGGAATTGCTCCTTCGCAGGGGATTCCTTTATGCAATACGCCATGATCCTCGCCAGCTCCGCCGCAGTTGTAGCATGTTCCCGCTGCAAAGTTTCCTCCCCCGCCGAAATGGTTTCCGTGGCATCCAATCCATTTGGGGTGATAAACCATGTTTTTTCACAGCCAAGCTCTCTCGCCTTCTGATTCATGAGGGTCGCAAATGCTTTTACCGCAAGTCTGCTCTCCTCCGCGGTATAATCCGCCACCGGCTTATCCCGCAATTCAGGCTCCAGATAACGTCTGCCGATATATTCCGCGAGCACGACAGCCGAATCATTATGTGATTCCAACATCAGGGAAAACAGCAGACTCCTGACCTGATAGGCTTCTCCCCTCGCCACATTCATCTTCACCTTCGGCATTGAAGCCGCATAAGCGGACACCTGTGCTTCGTCATCCAGGTTCCCGTTTTCCAAAACCAGAATACAGGTCATGATCTTGGTCGTACTGGCCATAGCCATCGGTTCATAGCCGTTCTTTTCATATAACACTCTTCCGGAATCCGCATCCATCAGCACCGCCGCATTCGCGTAAAGAGAAAGTCCGTCTTCTAAATCGGCTTTTCCCTCCGCCGAAGCCTCCTCCGCGCTACATACAAAGGCCCCGTAAGCCTCACCTTCCGGCATTCCCCGCCAAAATCCCCACAAAAAGATCAAAATACTAAACAGGCAATAAAAAAAGCCCCTGATATGGCAATGTTTTCTACGGCTTAACATCTTATGCTCCCCGCGGCAAACTTTGTTCATATATATGAGGCTTTTCTCCTAAATATTCAATTGCAGTTGCACCTCTGCTTCCGCCTGTGCCTTGAACTCCTCCAGCTGCACCGGATTCAGCTCCGGCAATTCATCCAGACTCTTCACACCAAAGCAGCGCAGAAACTGTTCCGTTGTCCCGAAGAGCAACGGTCTGCCGGGAGCATCCAGACGTCCCAGTTCCGTGATCAGATCGTACTCCAATAATTTATTGATGGCGTGGTCACAACTGACGCCGCGTACCTTCTCAATCTCCACCCTGGTGACCGGCTGTCTGTAAGCCACAATGGAAAGTGTCTCCATCACCGAATCCGACAGGGAGATCTTGCGAGGCGTCTTGGCTATCTTGATCAGATATTCATACATCTCCGGCTTGGTACAAAGCTGAACGGCATCATCCAGCCAGATCAGCGCGATCCCTCTCTCATCCGACTGATATTCGGTTTCCAGCTCTTTCAGGATATTTTTTGTGGTTTTTACGTTTTCTCCGATCACCTCGGCCAGCTTGCTGACCTCCACAGAATCACCCATGGTAAAAAGGATCGCTTCGATCACCGCTTTTGCTTTCTTTTCTTCCATTACCCGTTGTCCCCTTTGTACATCCGCCGTCACGCCACATTGGACGTGATCAGGATATCATCAAAAATGTTTTCCTGCTCAATATGGATCTTGCCGGTTTTCATCAGTTCCAGAATGATCAGAAATGTCACAATGATCTCCGCCCGACTCTTCTGTTTCTCCAGCAGTTTCCGGAAGCTGAAACGCTTATGCTCCCTCGCATAGGCCTCCACATAGAGCGTTTTCAGATCCATGTCGATCTCTTCCTTTTCAATCTTACCGTACTGGCTGCGGATGGGATCGATCTTATCCTCCTGCTTTCGCACCACGGACTTAAAGATCTCATGCAGCTTACTCAAAGTCATATCTCCGATGAGCTGCTCATAATCCAGCGGCGGTCTGTATGCAGCGACTTCCTCCGGAATCAGCTGTTCCCTGTATAGCGTCCGCGCCGCATCCACCTGCCTGTCCCTGAGTTCGATGGACATATATTTACACATCTTATATTCCAGCAGCTTCTGCACCAGCTCTGCTCTCGGATCCTCCTCTTCCCCTTCCTCGTTCACTTCTTTGGGAAGGAGCATGCGGCACTTGATATCGAGCAGAGTCGCCGCCATGACCAGAAATTCACTCACCACATTCATATCCTCGGTTTCCATCTGCCTGATGTACGCCAGATATTGTTCTGTGATCTCCACAATCGGTATATCATAAATATCAACCTTATTTTTTTCGATCAGGTGGAGCAAAAGATCGAGCGGTCCCTCGAACGCCTCCAACTTTACCGGTATTGCCATTGTTTCCTCCTATACAGACTTTGCCCAAACATGGACTATTGTATCAGACTTTTGCCTGAAAATCCAGTACTAAAAGTTCTCCCGGATTAAAAAGCCGTATCGGTATCGAATGCATGCCCAGCCCTCTGCTGACCAGCATCACACTGCCATTTTCCGTAAACTGTCCTCCGTCATATTTCGGGAAAAAACGCACATTCGGAGACACCACGCCGCGCCCCCAGAAAGGGATCCTCACCATCCCGCCATGCACATGCCCGGCCAGGACCAGATCTGCCCCCCATCCCGCATATTTCGGAAAATAATCCGGATTGTGTGCTATCAATATGCTGTATACAGACTTGTCCACCTTGCCGAGAATGGACTCCATATAGTCCCCGGCCATTGGTTTCACTCCGAATCGCTTATAGTAAAACCGGTCGATCTCCGAACCATAGATCGCCACTCCATATTCCGGCAATTTCGCGTGTTCATTTACCAAAAGACGCACACCAAGTTCCCGAAGCCCCTCCGCATAGCGCTCCGCCATATCCCCATACACGTCAGGATACAGTTTAAGTCTGTGTTCATGGTTCCCGTTTCCGTAATATACCGGATACTGTGCAGTCAGCTCCCGCAGCAGAGCCAGTGCCGTATCCAGCTTTTCCTTCGGCTTTGCCGTCAACAGATCGCCGGCGACCAGGATCAGATCCGGTTTTGCCTCCCGGATCGCATCCAGCAGCATTTCATTATTCTTCCCATACTTTTGATTATGCAGATCTGCAAGAACAACCGCCCGGAAATTCTTTTTGATGCGGGAGTCCCGGAAGGCATACTCCCGCACAACAAACCGATGCGTATCATAGATGATGACCCACAGGCAGATCAAGGCAGCAACCGCCATGACCACAAACAATATATTCCACATCGCATTTAATCCTTTCCGCCCGTACACGCACTGCCGATCGCCACCTTTTTGCGGTCAGACAGACTTCGCCGCAATGGAATCAAAGCAGAAAGAACCCCGCGGCACGCTTCAGATAGTCCCTATAACCGGCCTTCTCTATCGTCTCCGCTGCCAGAATCTTCACGCTTCCGATTTCCGTTCCCTCCAGACGCTAGACCGCTCTGCCGATCGCATCACCTTCTTTTACAGGTGCTTCCAGCACTTCAGGCAATTCAATCTGCTTCTCCACCCGGTTCAGCTGGTTTCCTTCCGTATCCAGATAGCGGAATTCCCCTTCATAGACAGCCGGGATCTCCCTCGCTATCCCGCCATGCACCTTAATGCGCGGCAAGGCATCCGCATTATCATCCACAAAAAGGTCACACACGCTGAAACCATACTGCAGAAGGACCTGTGCATCCTGAAACCGCTGCTGTCCGTTTCCCGCTCCCATGACTACCGCGATCATATCCAATCCATCCTTATTGGCGCTGGCAGAGACACAAAATCCGGCTTTACTGGTAGATCCGGTCTTCAGCCCCGTTGTATACGGATATTGTTTTAACAGCTTATTGGTACTGCTCAGGGTAAAGATCGAGCTTCCCTGCTTTGTCACATGCGTGATATCCTCCATCCAGATAGAGGTATAATCATAGATCTGCGGATGCTTCATGATCAGTTCTCTGGACATGGCTGCCACATCCCTTGCCGTGGAATAGTGATCATCCGAATCCGTCAGACCGCAGCAATCCACAAAATGAGTCTCTCCCATTCCCAGTTCCTGTGCACGCTGATTCATCCTTTCCACAAAGGCCTCTTCGCTGCCCGCAATATGTTCAGCCACTGCCACGCAGGCGTCATTGCCGCTGGACACGACGATGCATTTGATCATTGTCTCTAACGTCTGCACTTCACCCTCGGCCAGAAAAACCTGCGATCCGCCCATCCCGGCTGCATGGGCACTGACCAGAACTTCGTCATCCAGCTTCACTTTTCCCGCATCCAGCTGTTCAAAGGTAAGCAACAGCGTCATGATCTTGGTGATACTTGCCGGGCTCCGCCTCTCTTCTTCGTTCTTTGCATAAATCTCTTTTCCCGTCGATGCCTCGATCAGGATCACCGACGGCGAAGAGACATTCACTTCAGCCCTGACCGTGACCGGCAGCAAGCCGACCGCAAGTAATATCGCGAGAACCCCCGCCAGGATCTTTTCGATAAATCTCTTATACATAAAATGCCCCATTCCGCTTTCTTTCTAATAAAGAATATGGGAATGGAGCACTCTGTATGCCTTTTTTCTTAACGATTTAAAAAAGCATGACACTTTTCAATAAAATGATATCCCTTTGCACGAAGATCAATATGAAACACTTTCGCAAGCTGCCAGATATAATCCACTACGACAAAGGCCAGCGCAATCTCGACCATGCGAATGCCCATACGATAATTGACTCTGTCAATGATCCAATAGATCCCGGTATTTACAAACTGTATGATGCCCACAGCATAAAATCCCCACGCGATGGTACTCTCCAGACAGATGATCCCCTTATAGTTAAAAGGTTTATCATTATAATCCCACCAGAGATCTCCGAGGAATTTGAGCATTCCCTTTCCAACGATAAACTCAAAAACAGTAGCAAAAATCGCGCCGATCACATATAACTTAATATATTGTCCCTTCAGCGGCGCCAGTAAAAAATAGGCTGTCACTGCCCCAAAACCATAGATCGGGCAAAACGGACCTTTGGCAAATCCTCTGTTTGTAAGTTTGCGGTTGCAGATAGACATATAAATAGACTCAACCAGCCATCCCATCATACTGTATAGTATAAACGCTGCCACCAAGTGATAAATATCTGTTCCGAGCAGTTCTTTACTCCACATTACCCCCACTCCTTTACCACATATTGCAGTCATGTAAACCACATTTGTAAAAATAGTACAAAATCCCCAGTCGGTCTCCGGCCAGGGATTTGCATTTTTTAGTTGTATTTACGTTTTCTTGCTGCTTCGGACTTTTTCTTACGCTTAACGCTGGGCTTCTCGTAATGCTCTCTCTTACGAATCTCCTGCTGGATACCAGCCTTTGCGCAGCTTCTCTTAAAGCGACGCAATGCGCTGTCCAAAGTCTCGTTCTCTTTTACGATTACGTTAGACATTCCGCACCTGACCTCCCTTCAGTCCCTCTAGTAACATGACTGATTGGGTTATTCTATGTATTAAGGTATTCAAAACCCATACACACTACAAATTATAACACATATTTTTCATACGTCAACTATTTTTTCGGAAAAAACAAATTTTTTATACAATTCACTGTGATTCCGCCGGTTTCTGCTTTGCATAGGCTTTGTAAAGTGCTGCATGCTCATTAACGCACCGCATGGAACCCTGTGCTCCGGTAGTGGCACAGATATACTCATTCCCGCTCTCATCCACGCCATAGCTGACCGCGCAGTTGCCGGACTGATCCACGAAACCGGTCTTGCCGCACAGTACCTCCCCGCCGGTCTCCCGGTCTTCGATACGGCGAAGGAACCAATTAGACAACAGCATTCCCTCCGGATGTGCCGCCGTCGCAGAAGTCGTATACGTATGTGCACTCAGCACCTCACGGCACAGCTCATTATCCAGTGCCGCTTCCATGATCATGGCCATATCGTATACCGTGCAATGGTGATCTGCATCATATATACCGACGCAATTGGTAAAATGTGCAGTATCGGAAAGTCCCAGGATCTCCAGCTTTTCATTCATCAGATCTACAAACGCCTCATGACTGCCGGCCACATAAGTCGCAAGTCCTACTGCCGCGTCCGCACCGGAGGGAAGGATCGTCCCGTAAAACAGGTCTCTTACCGTAACCTCCTCATCCTTCTCAAACCCGGCATTGCTGCAGTCATGAACATAGCTGTAATCCGTGATGTCCAGTGTGATCGTGAAGGTATCATCCAGATCAGACGGCTTGATATGTTCAGCAGCAACAAGTACCGTCAGCACTTTAGTCATGGATGCGGGATTTATCACAGTATGGCAATTTCTTGCGGCCAGTATTTCCCCGCTGTCCTTGTTCAGAAAGATCACATTACTGCTTGCCACATCCGCCGGCGGCCCTGACAGGTCTGCCGCCTCCCTTGCGGAATATTGTTTCGTGGATACCGTTGCCTGCTGTTCCGCACTCTCCTCAACGTCTGCAGCGGACTCCGAAGCACTTTCACCGTCATCGTTTCCGCTTCCGTCGCCGTCTGTATCAGCCTCTCCGGCTGCTTGTCTTCCGGCCGCGTTCACCGTTATACCGGAAGCTGCTTCGGACGAAGCCTCCGTCAATTCTGTTCTGTCCTTTGTGCCCTTCCCTGCATGTACAAGAAGAGCGATCCCGCCAGCCACGAGCACCACAGCGATCAGAACAACCGGCGCCAGTTTTTTCACCAGTTTCTGTCTGCGGATCGCTTTTGCTTTCTCAAGCTTCATTCTCTGTATGCGTGCTTTTCTCCTGCGCATACGTTCTGTCTCATCTTTTTCTGTCTCTCTACCCACTGACGGTTTTCTCCTGCCTTTACAGCTGCCTTTACAGCTGACCTTCCAGCACTTTTGCAGCCTCGGCGATCGCGTCCGGAATGCCCGCCGGATTCTTGCCGCCTGCCTGTGCCATATTCGGACGTCCGCCGCCGCCACCGCCGACCAGTGCGGCGATACCTTTGATCAGATTGCCAGCATGTGCGCCGGCCTTCACTGCACCATCCGTTGCCATAGCTACCATATTTACTTTGCCATCCGCATCGGATAAGAGCACCACAACGCCTTCGCCCAGCTTATCCTTCAGCTGATCGCCCAGATCTCTCAACCCGTTCATATCCACACCGCTCACACTGGCGGCAAGAAGTTTCATGCCTTTTACTTCCTTCACCTGATCCATCACATCGCCCAAGGCGTCCTTGGCAGCCTTGCTCTTTAAGGACTCATTCTCTGAAGACACCGCCTTCAGCTCTGCCATCAGGTGCTCACACTTCTCCACCAGAGTATTCGGCGTAGCCTTTACCGCCTTCGCCGCGCGCTCCAATGTCTCTTCCAGACCTCTGTAATAAGCAAACACGCCGTCACCGGTCAGCGCCTCGATACGTCTCACGCCCGCAGCAACACCGTTCTCGGACAGGATCTTGAACGCAGTAATGGATGCTGTATTTGCCACGTGTGTACCGCCACAAAACTCAACGGAGAAATCTCCCATGCTGACCACACGCACCTTCTCGCCATACTTCTCGCCGAAGAGCTGCATCGCGCCGGTTTTCCTTGCCTCCTCAATGTTCATCACCTGCGTTACCACAGGGATCGCCTCTGCGATCTTCTCATTTACGATCTGCTCAACCTTTGCGATCTCCTCAGCAGTCATCGCCTGAAAATGGCTGAAGTCAAACCTGAGTCTCTCGCCGTCCACATAGGAACCGTTCTGCTCTACATGGGTGCCCAGTACCTCGCGCAATGCCTTCTGCAGCAGATGAGTCGCCGAGTGGTTCTTGCAGGTATCCTGACGCAGCTTCGCATCCACTGTCAGCGTTGCCGCATCCCCAACCTTTAACATCCCACTTGTCACCACACCGATATGTCCCACTTTGCCGCCAAGCAATTTGATGGTGTCCTTCACCTCGAAATTACCGTCAGCCGTGCTGATCACACCATGATCTCCGCACTGTCCGCCCATGGTGGCATAGAACGGAGTCTCCTCCACAATAATGGTACCAACCTGTCCGTCTGTCAGCGCCTCCACCAGCTCTGTTTCCGTGGTGAGCACAGTGATCCGGGAATTGTGCTGCAATCTGTCATATCCCACAAACTCCGTGGTAATGGACGGATCAATGGACTCATAGACTGTCACATCCGCCCCCATATAGTTCGTTACCTTACGCGCTTTTCTCGCTGTGGTCTTCTGTTTCTCCATGCACTGCGCAAAGCCCACATGGTCGATGGTAAAGCCTTTCTCCTCCAGAATTTCCTCTGTCAGATCCATAGGGAAACCGTAGGTGTCATACAGTTTGAACGCATTCTCGCCGGACAACTCCCTCTCGCCCTTCTTTGCCATCTCCTCTTCCATCTCAGCCAGGATTGACAACCCCAGATCAATAGTCTTGTCAAACTTGTTCTCTTCCTGCGTCAAAACAGTCAGAATAAATTCTTTCTTCTCATCCAGCTCCGGATAGCCGTCCTTACATTCCTCGATAACAGTCTTACTCAACTCCGCCAGGAATTTGCCCTCGATGCCGAGCAGTCTGCCATGTCTCGCCGCACGACGGATCAGACGTCGCAACACATACCCTCTTCCCTCGTTGGAGGGCATAATGCCGTCACTGATCATAAAGGTCGAAGAACGGATATGATCTGTGATCAACCGGATCGACACATCCGTTGCATCATTCACTTCATACTCCACCCCGGCAATCGAACAAACCTTGTCACGGATCGCCTTCATGGTATCGATGTCAAACACGGAATCCACATCCTGAACCACCACAGCCAGACGCTCCAGTCCCATACCGGTATCGATATTCTTCTGGATCAGTTCTGTGTAATTGCCATGTCCGTCATTATCAAACTGCGTGAACACATTGTTCCACACTTCCATGAAACGGTCACAGTCGCAGCCGACCTTACAATCAGGCTTACCGCAGCCATACTTGATCCCTCTGTCATAGTAAATCTCGGAACAGGGACCGCAAGGGCCTGCGCCATGCTCCCAGAAATTATCACACTTTCCGTCTGCATCCCGGTAAAAACGGGTGATCTTCTCCGCCGGCACCCCGATCTCCTTTGTCCAGATATCGAATGCCTCATCGTCCTCACTATAAATAGAGGGATACAGCCTGTCCGGATCCATGCCCACATGCTTGGTCAAAAACTCCCAGCTCCACGCGATCGCTTCGTGCTTGAAATAATCGCCGAAGGAGAAATTGCCGAGCATCTCAAAGAAGGTCAAATGTCTGGCCGTCTTACCTACGTTCTCGATATCACCGGTCCGCACGCACTTCTGGCATGTGGTCACACGCCTTCTCGGCGGAATCTCCTGCCCTGTAAAATAAGGCTTTAACGGCGCCATTCCGGAATTGATGATCAATAAGCTGTTGTCGTTGTGCGGCACCAGCGAAAAGCTCTTCATTTTCAGGTGATCCTTACTCTCAAAAAAGTCAAGGAACATTCTTCTCAGTTCGTTTACACCACGTTTTTGCATTGGTTTTTCCTCCAGAAAACTTGTAAAATCAAAAATATCTTTACACATTATAATGACTTGAACGACGCTTGTCAATCAAAGTATTACCTATCATATGATCACCTTTAAGATCAGGATCAGAAGAACGATCGCAAACACCAAATATACCTTGCCGGCTTTATCGCCCACAGGCTTTCCTCTCTTCACGATCACAACTCCCCATGCCACCACTACGCCAAACACCACAAGCAGCGCCAGTTTCTCGAAGGCTCTGACCTTGTAATCCAATTCCATGGCGTAGCCGGGGGCTGTGATATACTGTACCCCATCTACCTGTGATGCTCTGGAGATGAGCTCGTCACGGATCTCAAAATCCGTTTCCCTCTTGGAGAGAGCTGTGATCACAACGCCGCCTGTATTGAGCGCATATCCTGTCGTCTGATCAAAATTCTTTTTGTACCATTTGGGGGAAGCCTTGACAACACAGGCTTCGTTTGTCGTTTCATTCATCGCAAAATAATAGTGATCTTTCCCTACGGGGATCAGTCCGTTGATCGAATGTTCAACCTGCAGGAACTGCACCGCGCCATCCGCCCGAATGCTATGTACATCC
>CADBNO010000215.1 GCA_902796105.1 uncultured Lachnospiraceae bacterium
GGACACGCTAGCGTGTCCACTCGCCGAATGCCGCGAAAGTGAGAATTGCGGAGCAATTCGAACCGCGAGCAATGAGGAGCGGAAAGAGAGAATGATGGAAGTGAGAATTGCGGAGCAATTCGAGCCGCGAGCAATGAGGAGATTATTATGAAAAAGCGACAGGGTAGAGATGAATTTGTTCTGCGGGAGGATGATCCGGCAGAGGATTGGGATGCTAAAGGGTCCAGGAACCGGACAGGGCAAGTGAGTAGAGACGACCGTGATCCTGAGGCGGGATCACATGGGCGGACGCGCAAAGAACAAAAGGAATTCCGGCAGGCAGTCCAAAAAGAGGTCAGGCGGGAAGTTAAGAAACAGGTGAAGCGTGAGAGAAAGCGCGGCGGTCTGAGGAGATTTTTGTTTACCCTTATTTTGTTTGTATGTATGTGTCTGGCCGGTATATATGCGGTGGTGAATCACGCATACGGCAAGATGAATTATCAGGAGATCGCGAGCGTGAAAAGCGAACCCATGAAAGAGGACGGGGTGATCAACATTCTGCTGATCGGAAACGATTCCCGGGAAAACGGGGAAGACGGACGTTCGGACGCTATGATCCTGCTTTCAGTCAGTACACGGACAAAGACGATCGCTATGACCTCCCTGCTCCGGGATATGTATGTGGAGATACCCGGCCATGATGGGAACCGGCTGAACGCAGCTTATGCTTTCGGGGGTGCTGAGCTGTTAATGGAAACCGTTGAAAAGAATCTCGGGATTACGGTAAACCGGTATGTTCAGGTGAATTTTGAAGCTTTTGCCAATCTGGTGGATGCAGTGGGCGGTGTGGATCTGGAGCTTTCTTCCGGTGAAAAGGAGTTAGTGAACGGTTATTTAAATGAATACAATGAGTTGACCGGTAAGGAGTTCGGAACAGATTATCTGCAGGATCTGACAGATGGGATGGTGCATTTGAACGGACCGCAGGCGTTAGCCTACAGCAGAAACCGTTATATAGGTACGGATTTTGGACGTACAGAGCGACAGAGAAAAGTGCTTGCCGAGGTGGTACATCAGTTGCCGCAGGCGCTTTGGCATCCACGTGCGTTGGAGAATGGCCTGCTGCCGAATTTGACAACAAACCTTACCGTAGGGGAGTGCTACCGATTGACCCTTATGGCACCTTTTGGGGTAAGATATGATATGCAGCACGGCAGTATCCCTTTGGACGGCACATATCGGGACGCCACTATACGGAAGATGGCTGTGCTCGAGGTGGATTTTGACGCAAACAGAAAATATCTTCAGGAATTATTGTACGAGAAGAAAAAGGAAAACGGGTAGGATGAGGAAGCGGAATTACATTTGGACGCTTGGCCTGGCAGCGTTTTTGTGCGCAGGATGCGGTGGTGAGTATGACGGAGAGGCGCCGTATATTCAAAGTTTTGAAGCGGAGAAAATAGAGATTCCTTTGTTGCAGGAGCAGGATACAGCGGAGGAAGATGTTCCGGAGCCGGAGATTGTCACGATCACCGTTTCTGCGGCAGGTGATGTGACAATGGGAAACTATGTGGGACAGATTTACGCATATTCTTTTCGCGAAACCTATGAACAACAGCAGTCAGATGAGTATTTTCTGGAGAATGTGTTTGATATTTTTGCCAGGGATGACATGACTCTTGTCAATCTGGAGGGTGTGCTGACGGATTCGGATGCAGCGTCTTCAGGGCGCACCTACAACATCAAAGGAGATCCGAAATATGCGCGCATCCTGACCAGTGGCAGTGTGGAAGCAGTCAGCATGGCCAATAACCACAGATTGGATTTCGGAGCAAAAGGAACAAATGATACGGTTGCGGCCCTGGAGGAAGAAGGGATCGTCTACGCATATGACAAGAATATCGGGATCTATGAGACGAAAGGCATTCGTATCGGTTATGTCAGTGTAAATGCGCTGAGCAAGAGCAGGGAAATGGAAAATATGATGCAGGACGGTATTGTCAGACTGCGTGAGGAGAATGTTGATATCATCCTGGCGTGTTGCCACTGGGGTGTGGAGAAGGATAATTATCCTACGGATTATCAACAGAGATTCGGGAAATTATGTATTGATTGGGGGGCAGATCTGGTGATCGGGCATCACCCGCATGTCGTGCAGGGGATAGAGGAATACAAGGGCAGGTATATCGCTTATAGTGTAGGGAATTTCTGTTTTGGGGCGAACCGTAATCCTGCGGATAAGGACACCATGATCCTGCAGCAGACATTTACATTTGTGGATGGGGAAAAGCAGGAAGATGTGGTATTGCAGGTGATCCCCTGCAGCATCTCATCCATGCGTGACAGAAACGATTACAGACCTACACCGGCGAAAGGCGAGGAAGCGCAGAGGATCATAGACAGGATCAATTCCTACAGTGAAGGGTTTGGCGTGAAATTTGATGAGAACGGATATGTGATAACGCAGTAAATGAAGGACAAGAGGATTCAAAGGTATGCGGTTTTTATTGGTGGCAGTCAATGCAAAGTACATACATTCCAATCCGGCGATCTACAGTCTGAGGGCCTACGCAGGGAGCGATCTGCATCCTTATATTGAGCTTGCGGAGTACACAATTAATCAGCAGATGCAGGAGATACTGGCGGATATCTATGGGAAAGCTCCGGATGCGGTAGGATTTTCCTGTTATATTTGGAACTGGGACAGGATACGGCGCCTGATCGTGGAATTGAAGAAATTGCTTCCGCAGACCGATATCTGGCTGGGGGGACCCGAGGTCAGTTATGATGCACCGGGAGTGCTTTCGGAGTTTCCGCAGCTATGCGGTGTGATGGTCGGCGAAGGAGAAGAAACTTTCCGGGAGCTCGTGCAGTGGTATGTCCATGGGAAAAACGCGGCAGAGCTTCAGGAGATTGCGGGGTTATGCCTGCCTGCGGGATATACAAAACCGCGTGCCCTGACGGATCTGAGCCGGATTCCCTTTTTGTATGAAAATCTGGACAGTTTTTCCAATAAGATCATATATTATGAGAGCAGCAGAGGATGCCCTTATCGGTGCAGTTACTGTCTGTCCTCTGTGGATAAAAAAGTGCGGCTCCGCGATATGGAGATCGTGCGGCGGGAGCTGCAGTTTTTTCTGGACCATAAGGTGAAGCAGGTGAAATTCATAGACCGCACCTTTAACTGTGATCATGCGCATGCGATGGAAATCTGGCAGTATATTTATGAACATGACAACGGTGTGACGAATTTTCACTTTGAAATCTCTGCGGATATTCTGCGGGAGGATGAAATTGCGCTGCTGAACAGATTCCGGCCGGGACTGGCTCAATTGGAGATCGGGGTGCAATCCACCAATCCGGAGACGATAAAAGCGATCGACCGGGTGATGAACGTGGAGAAGCTGGAGCGGATCGTGGCGGCCATCCATGCGGGCAGAAATATACACCAGCATCTGGATCTGATCGCGGGTCTGCCTTTTGAGGATCAGGACAGTTTTGCCCGATCTTTTAACCGTGTGTATGCGATGAAGCCGGATCAATTGCAGCTGGGTTTTTTGAAGGTGTTAAAGGGTTCGCCTATGGAGCAGCAGGCAAAGGAGTACGGGATCGTGTATCTGAGCGAGCCGCCCTATGAGGTATTGTATACAAAATGGCTGCCGTATGAGCAGCTGTTGCGGTTGAAGCGAATTGAAGAAATGGTAGAGCTGTATTATAACAGCGGCCAGTTTACGACGGTCCTGCCTTTTTTGGAGCAGGTATTTGAGACGCCTTTTGCCATGTATGATGCGCTTGCCGCATATTTCGAAGAAAAGGGTTATTTTGTGCAGAATCCCGCACGCGGTTATCGATATGGTATATTGCTTGAATTCGCGTTGAAGTATGATGCGGCATATGAGCACTGTTATCGGGAATTGTTGACGTATGATATTTATCTGCGGGAAAATGCAAAAAGCAGACCGGACTTTGCCGAGGGATTCCGGGAGACGGAGGAGATCAGGGAACGTATCAGGGCTTTCTATCGGAAGGAAGAGGAAACGCCGGTCTATCTGCAGGCTTATGAGGGGTATGATTGGAAGCAGATGAGCCGCATGACGCATCTGGAACCCTTTTCTTATCCGGTGTGGGACGGGAAGGAGATGCGGAAGATTCATTCCGGTCAGGGAAAGGTGGACGGTAGGACGCATTTTGTCCTGTTTGATTATCAGAAGCGCAATCCTTTGAATTATGAGGCGGCAGCTATGCCGATCGACAGGGAATAGCGGGGATTTGATTGGTAAACATGGAATGTACAGGAAACAGGAGAGTATATGACACAGGATTATATCAGTATTGATCTGGAGACTACAGGCTTAAGTCCGAA
>CADBNO010000216.1 GCA_902796105.1 uncultured Lachnospiraceae bacterium
GCAAATACATTTTTATCCCCTTTGTGCAAAGACATATTTACATGCATGCCGGAACCGTTCACACCGGACTTCGGCTTCGGCATAAATGTTGCATGCAGACCGTGCCGTTTTGCAATGGTCCGCACTGCCAGACGGAATGTCATGATATTATCTGCGGTCTGCAGGGCTTCGTCATACTGAAAATCGATCTCATGCTGCGCTGGGGAAATCTCATGGTGTGACGCCTCCACAACAAAATCCATGTCCTCCAGCGTCATAACCATATCACGTCTCGCATTCTCTCCGAAATCCAGCGGACCGATGTCAAAAAATCCCGCCTGCTCATGGGTTTCCGTGGTCGGCATGGTATTTTCATCCGTGTTAAACAGGAAAAACTCACACTCCGGCCCAACATTAAAGGTATAACCCATTTCCTTCGCCTTCTCTATAGCCCGCTTTAAGATATATCTGGGATCCCCTTCAAACGGCTCCCCACCGGGACGATAAACATCACAGAGCATTCTGGCCACCTTGCCCTGCTGCGGTCTCCATGGGAAGATCTCAAAGGTTGAATAATCCGGATACAGATACATATCCGACTCCTCGATCCGCACAAATCCGTCGATAGCCGAACCATCAAACATACACTTGTTGTCCAGCGCCCGCTCCAGCTGACTGGCCGTGACCGCTATATTCTTCAGATTGCCGAACATATCCGTAAACTGCAGGCGGATGAATTCCACATCTTCTTCCTCCACCAATCTGACAATATCTTCTCTGGAATATCGATTCATCGATCAATCTCTCCTTTCGCAAAAAAGGGCGCTCTTACCCTTACCTGTAAGAACACCCTTGTTCTGTGCTTTATCATATCAATTTCTATCTATGCTTGTCAAGATAATTTAAGGATATTGTAAACTAAAGAGATTTTTACGGGAACAATGCCCTGACTGCATAATAGATATACGAATTATTACTCATCGTACCGCTCCCTCTGACCGCGATCCCGAACTCACAGAGCAATTGTCCGACGCCGGCCATCAGCACGAACAGCACAAGCAGCCGGTACCATCCTTTTCCCTGTGCGTTCTCCCACAGCTGCATCAACAGGATCACTGCCGGAAGCATCAACAGCCAGAGAAAATCTGTGTAATAACGGTTCAGGATTCCTGCCATTTCCGTATCCGCAACAATGACGAGCAGAGCCATAACCATGCTCAAGACCGTGAAGTCATAAAGCCTTTTTTCCTTCAGCTGTTTCCGGCACAATACGATACCTGCCAAAACCAACAGGATCGCATGAGTCCAAAATACCCCTCCGAAGGTCCAATCCCGGATGGTTTCCCCCAGATAACCGGAATGCAGATCCGTGACCTCCACGAACGGAAACTGCAGCTTCCAGTCCGGTGCCTGGAACAGGTACATGAATATGCCGTCCGGCAATCTGCCTATCTCAAATCCACGCTTCGTCATATCATTGGTGGTCAGATTATAATTTGCCCCGAAATCAAATACCGAACCAAACCGGATACAGTTATAATACATTATGCCTGCTGCCGTGATCAGATAGGGCACAGCAAGCGCCGCAAGACGCATGACAGCACCTCCCTGTGTTCGTCCTTCAGCACGCTTCCCCGACCGCATGTCTGTCCATAAAACCGGTATCAGTACAGGCAGGAGCAAAAAAGATCCCACCAGAAACTGCGGCCGGCAGCCCGCTGTTAGCGCCAGACATAATGCACCGACAGCCAGTTTCCAGATACCGACACGATTCCTGCCTCCGTCTGTAAACTCCAGCGAAGCGGCCATCACCAGCCCAAGCCCCCACAGCGATAGTGCCAGCGCCGTAAGAATAGGCAGGTAATAGAAATCCGCATGCAGCATAGCACTGGCAAGCTGCATTCCGTTACTCATAATGACAGCGAGGATCAGATACCACACGAACGGACATTCCGGAAACCATTTTCTCCGTATTTGCGCCAAAAGATAATACACCCCGGCTACTGTCATGCCGCCGCTCACCAATATCCCGATCCATGTTGGAAACGCGCTGCCGCATAGCAGGTAATAGGGAAGATAAAACAACAGCACCGGCACAATGCCGAAATATACATACAAATTTCCTGCATAATAACAGATATCCCACACCTGATCCGCGTGGGGCACCTTTGCCATGCGCACATAGGTATCATAGGGATTTTCCAGTTCTTTCAAGGCCTCAAGCAGTTCCTCTTTTCCTGCATTGATATCAACTCTCCCCTGACTCAGCGAGACGGCAAGCTCCTGATATTGCCTGTGATACAGCCATTTCGGCTGCAAAAATGCAGGATTATTTTTTACCATTGCAAAAAATCCCAGCACATTAAACAGGATCAAAAGCACCACCGCACAACATCTGCTTCGTTTTTTCCACTCTATGGTATACAACTCTGACCCCGGTCGAAGACATGTCCCCAGGCACAGGATCAACACAATGCCCAACACCCTTATCGGCGAAATAAACCAGGGAACTTTCGCGTCATAGATCACCTCCGACACTCTCATTACAGGCATGGAATCCTCGTCCGGCACAATGTGGATCGAGTACACATCACCGTAACTATGGAGCCGCACATACTTGTCTTTTTCTATCAACGGACACAATTGTACCTCGCCCAGTTCATAGGATTCTGCATTTCCTTCATCCCGCAGGAAAATCGTGAAACCTACCTGCCCGGTAATGGGCTCCTGATCTTCTTCGGCGTTTTCTATCCCGATATAAATATAATTGGGTTTGCCGTAAGCATCCGACGCAAAATAGCCGTCACCGGTCCAGATCACATCCAGCCGCTGATCTGTAGCGCCCATAGACACGATCGCTCTGTAGTTAAACACCACCAGTTCAAGAAACACACTGATCAGCAGAAATATCCCGATTCGCTTCAACCATGTTCGTAACATAAATACACTCCTACTAAATGCCTAACCTATATCCCTGATAAAGACATATACCCATTCCAAACGCAACGATCAGCGCAGGCATACCCGCCGATACGATCCGGCTATCCTGCTGTCTGAGCCGTCGTACCACGTATACCGCAGCAACGCAGAGGCAGGCACAGGCATAACCGAAAAAGAAGGTCGGTGTCTGAAACATCCCTATCAACCGCAAAAAAAGAGTTCCCAGCCTCTGTACCAAATCCCATGGACAATACCGGGTTGCGCAAAACAGGAAAAGCAATGCGCTGCCGGTGAAAAATTTCTCCGGCTGCCCAGGTCTGTCTCTCTTCACAAACCATGACCACATCCCCAGGACCATGCAGAGGATCAGTCCCAATCCCATGCCCGGCAATCCCTCCCGGAATCTGTAACTGCTGAAAAACTGCCCAAACGTATACCCGTCAGGCATAATAGATTGTACCGAAAGGTTCAGTTCCGCAAAGTCATCTGTCAACAGATATTCTCCCAATCGATACCATCCCGGTGCGAACAGAACGCAACCGCCTGCCGCAGCAAGACAGGGCAGAACTGTTCTCTGCCAAAAAGCTGTCAACACTGTCACTACAAGGGTAAGCAGCAAAAATCGAAAATCCGCATATCCGATTCCGGCCAATGCACCACTCGCGACCAGTATACTTTGCAAGCCGATCTTTCGCCTCCGAAGCGTCTCCGCCAATGCCCAGCCGTACAGCGGAAGAAGCATCCATACCGCTGCTGCCATGATCCCTTGCTCTCCGTAACACATATCGATCCGATAGGGAAACGTCATATAAAGTACAATTCCCGCAAGCGCCCCTATCTTCTCCTGCTCTTCCTGCGCAATACGTTCAAAAAAAATCTTTGCTGTAAACAATGTCGCAATCTGCAGCATCGCCATGACCGGTTTATGCGGCAATGAATTTATCCTGCTAAACAACGGTAATAACACAAC
>CADBNO010000217.1 GCA_902796105.1 uncultured Lachnospiraceae bacterium
CGCTGATCGATCAGACATAAAAAAGCAAAGCATAAAATATATAGAATTCTCTTTTTACCGATCAACGATCGTTCTCTGCGTTTCTTTTCCTGCATACCGTAAAACCTCTTATTATTCTGAATCATTTATGAATCATATCTGTATTATGACATTATGCCCGTTTTGGCATGATCCCAGGCTATATCCGATTTCGTCGAAAATACTCGCCCAACGCCAACACCACGAACATGGTGGACACTCCCATGGATTGCTGGAAACTCCAGAGATTGTTAAACACGAGTGCCAGCACGCCGATGCCGCACGCCACCGCCACTTTGCCCGGCTTATCCCCATTCAGGCAGTTCCGGAAGAATCCAACCAGCATACCCGCATAGCAGAGTGCACCGATCACGCCCAGATTCACCAGTATTGTCAACAGCTCACAATGCGCATTCGTAAGTCTCCTGCCGTCAAAAGCCTCCATCGCCGCCTCAGCCAGTCCCGCCGCCGTGCCACTGTCCGAATACAGATAATCCGACATACAATCCGGTCCCACACCTACCAGCTTGTGCAGCAGATCCTGTCTGACGAAGCATTCAATCCCCAGCGTCCAGGTGGCTCCTCTGCGGCTGCCCCATTCATTGTTGAACGTAAAGACGCTGCTGTCAGAAAGCGGTCCGATACTCCCGGGTCGCAGGGTATTCACGGTGATCAGCACCACCACCCCTAACAGACCCGCCGGCACTGCCCACCGCAGAAGCAGCTGCGCGCCACGGAACAGATCCACCTGATTTTTCCCGGTTTTCCCGTCTTTCCCCGGTCTCTTCCACACCTTCTGCGTATAAAGGATCCCGCATCCACAAACAGCCATAAGCACCAGCGAAAGCGGACGGTAAAACACATGCCCGAGCTCTGACATATAATTCATTTTGCCCGGAAACAGGACTCGCAAAACCCATGTAAATGCACCCGCCCCGGAAAACAGCAGCGCCGTCTGCCAGAACCGCAGCATTCTCCGGACATCCTCCCCGCGAACCGCCCGGTCAAACAGAACAAGCAGCATACACAGCGCCGCGAAGACACCGCTGTCACTTCCCTGTGTGAGCAATGCACCGAACCCCAGCCACAGATAGCCCATCCAGAGCCACACATGCCATCTTTTTTCGCCCGTCTCCTGCAGAAACAGCGCCACCCCCAGAAACAGAGTGATCACCACATAACTACAGTACCAGTTGATATTCCCTATCGTGGAAATGTAGTCCGGCAGACCGGAACTCGGCATATTTAACGGCCATATGTCAAAACGGTTCAGATACCCCAGCACAAAAGTGACTGCCGATATCGGAAAACAGAGAAACAACGGCAGGCCGCCCAGCTGCCCAAACTCAAACCGGGAGAGTACAAAATAGGATACCACCAGAATAACCTGCGGCATCAGCCCCATATACCAGCCTTTTGTCCCCCAGAGCGCCGTCTCCCGATAATCCGTACACAGATAGGAAAGCGCCGCTGCCCCCAGATACAGCGCAGCACACACATCCACCATCGACAGATTCCGCAGATCTTCCTTCCGGAATAGTTTCTGACATTCCTGTCGTTTCCTTCTGACCACACAGATCACTCTACAGATCGCCCACAGCGCCAATAAGGGCAGCACAACCTTGCCCAACCCTGCTCCTGTCGTGCGGAACAGATAGGACTTGTCACTGCCAATGTGCACATACCCCTCCTGAAAATAAAACGGCAGCACCACCAGGATCAAAAAAATCCACAGGCAGGAAAAAACCGCCAGCGAATAGGTACAGATCATATCCGCGATCTGCCAGAAATCTGTTTTTTTGTTGTTTTGCTTTTTTGCCTTTCCTTTTGCCAACTTGTTGCTCATTCTCAAAACCTTCTGTTTATTTTTTCTGCTCTTTTTATATTCTCTCGGCTTATACTTGTCTTACGTCTTTGGCTCATGCCTTCGACCTGAGCCTTAACCTTCTGTGAACCTGTCTGACCGTCTTCGGCGCTATCGCAAAAAGTGTCAGATACAGCTTGTTTTTCCCTGTGAGATAGGGGTTAAGCAGCCCCATCCCCCAATCGGCACGGAGCCGCTTCACCACTTCCCGGTAAAACGCGTTCTCCTTCGTCATCCGGCTGATCGGCACATGCAGCATATAGTCCAGCCGCTGGAAAATACCGAACCGCACCGCGATCGTATGCAGCTCTTTGTCGCTTTTCTCAATCCGGGCAAGCACCATATCCGCATTCCGGATATTGTCCTCAAAGACCCGGGAGAGCTGCTCCCTGTCTGTGCGCCTGGAATTGCTGTTGCTGCGGTAAAACACATGATACGCCTGCTTCGGCAGTGACACAACAGCGCCGATCTCAGGCAATATTTCTACCAGAAAATGAAAGTCCTCATTCAGCGCCCCCACAGGAAACTGCCGTCCGGCAAGTACATCCCGCCGGAACAACTTGGTACAGAACGAGCAGTCCCCCTTATGCAAAAGCAGTTCCCGCAAAAACTCCCGATGGCCGATCACGGTATCCTGCACCGGCGGCACGCAGATATCCGGCAACCGGTCTCCGGTCTCCTCCACTTCGTCCCTGCCGACTTGTGCGACACTTGCGTCATATTTGTGGATTCCTTCCTGCAACAGCGCATACATATCCGGTTCAATATAGTCATCGCTGTCCACGAACCCGATAAATTCACCGTTTGCCTTAGCCAGCCCAAGATTTCTCGCAGAAGAGGATCCCCCGTTTTCCTTGTGATATACCACAATACGGTCATCTTTACTGACATATTCGTCACAGACTTCCCCGCTACCGTCCGTGGACCCGTCATCAACCAGCAAGATCTCCAGATTCCGGTAACTCTGTGCACGGATCGACTCCACGCAGCGCGACAGATATGCTTTTGTATTATAAACCGGCACGATCACACTGATCAGCGGCTTTGCGTCTGCCTGTTCCATAACATTTTCCTCAACATTTTTTTCTCAGGGATCACTTCTGCCGGCGCGCACGGGCCCGCCAGCACACAGGAGCTTTCCGGTGTTCCGGATCCATCCGCCGCGCCCGACTTTCCCGCCGCGCCCGACTTTTCTGCCGCGCAGGACTCTTCCGCCGCGCCCGGGTCTTCCGGCACATACCTCCCGGCAATCCCGGTCTCCGCGTCGTTCTCCAGCTTCGCCGCCAGCTTTAACAGTCGCCCGGCCGCCTGCTCTGCATTCCACACCTCAGTGATCGTGCGATAAGCCTCTCTTCCGGCTTTTTCACACACCTCCCGATCCGCCAGCAGGCGCTCAACCTGCGCAAACAGCTGCTCTTCTTTACCGTCTTCATACACAAAGCCGTTTACCCCGTGCCGGATCAAATATGGCACCGCTCCCATCATATGGTCTGCCACCACCGCACAGCCGCTGTTCATGGCTTCATTCACCACGGCGCCCCAGCCCTCTTTCCGGTCGCTGGTGGTCAGATAGATCTGCGTCCGCTCCATCAGCCGGCGCACCTCCTCCGGCGTCTTATAGCCCAAAAGAGTGACCACATCCGCCAGATCATATTTTTGCATCAACGCATCCACTGCAGACTGCATTTCTCCGCCGCCCACGAGATTTAAGTGAAATTTATATCCCTTCTCCTTCAGATACCCGGCACATTTCAACGGCAGCTCCGGATGCTTCCAGTCCAGGAAACGTGCTGCCCAGAGGATGCTGCCCGGCTCCTTGTCCTCCATCAACCGGTCCACATCATAGTGCCTTGTCTCCGGGAAATACCCCCATTGGAACATTTTCCCCGGATAGGCCCGCACAATATGAAAATCCGAAGGCACATACGCCCCGGCGCACAACAGCCAGACCGGTGCGTTTCGATATTTTGTATGATCTTTGTATTTTTTGAGAAGTCCCCGCGGGGAAACCGCTTTCCACTGCCCCTCTTTATACAATCTCTCACTATAGCGTATGACAGGCCTGCCGCTCTGCAGCCGCTCCACAATATAGCTCTCCTCATCCACACCGCCGTACAGCACAGTCTCGGCCGTCCGGATCAGCAGCGCACAAACCTCAGGTTCCTCATAGTAATATTTCACATACGGCAGCTTATCCTGCGCCTGCCAGCCCATGCGGATGCGCTCCTCCTCCATGGGCTCCGTCTGGATAAAGACAAAACTTCCCCCAAGCAGCCGGTACATGGCATTGCAGAACGGGATCTGGTGGTGATTGATATAATTGGACACAAAGACAAATTTCGTCTCCAGGCTCTCTCCCACCTGCCGTTCCTCTCCTGCTGCCGGATCACACCCTGCAATTTCCCTGTAGATCTCCACCAGTCTCTGATAATTGCGTTCCGGCGCGTGCGTGACAAGCGCATGCTCTCTCGCATTCCGCCCGAACCGCAGCTGCCCGGACGGATCCTGAAACATCTCGATCACCGCTTTGCTCAGCCGTCCCGCATTCTCCTTCAGTTGATCCTCCCGCGCCTTTTGCTCCTCGTCAGCACGGAAACCATGGTACAGGATCCCGTCTTCTCCATCGGTAAAGATGCTGCCAATGCCGCCCACATCAGCGCTGACACACGGCATCCCCAGGATCATAGCCTCCCCGAGGGAATTCGGCGAATTTTCAATGGAGGAACAGCACACGAACAGATTGCTCTTCAGATATCGTTCCTTCATCTGTTCCGCGGAAAGTCTTCCCAGAAAACAGATTCTGTCCTCCAGATGATATTGCCGGATCAGGTCACGCAGGTACTTGCCGTACGCGGATACTTTCAGCCGTTTTATAAGACTGCCGTCCCCGGTGATCCCGTTTCCGGCCACATACACCTTCACGTCGGGGAACCTCTCCCTGATAGCCGGCAGTGCCAGCAACATATAATGAAGCCCCTTGATCGGGTAATCCCCCTGACTCAGAAAAATAGCGTGCGGCTCGCATTTTGCCGCATCCCACTGCCCGGTGTAAAAATTGGCGCGCAGGGTTTCATTCATGGGAAAATACCCCGCCTTCGGATTCCATTTTTCCGTATAATATCTGTCCCACGCGGTTCTTCCGGTGACATTGCCCGCCAGAGCGATGGCCTCCGCCTCCATCTCGCCCCGCATCGCAAATTTCTGCTGCTGCCGGATCAGGCTGTCACGTTTCAACACATCTCGCAGCGTCACACTGCGGATCACCTCATCCGGCAGATCGGCAAAATACGCATCGGCATACACCTTGCACAACCCCTGTATACCGATGAGCAGGCGGCTTTTATCGGACACCACCCTGCACATTGCAAGGGTGTGCGGATACTCTGTCCCGAAACAATGCACCACGTCAGGCTGAAAAGTCTCCACAATATAACGCATTGCATCCTCTAGCCGTGCATCATACACATGGGGATTCACCGTATCTTCGCAAAATGCATACCAGGACAATCCAGTGTCTTCGGGTTTGCAATAAACGACACTGCTGTCGCAATCATGTTTCTCGATATCTGCCCCCTCTGTGCCGTCAAGCTCCTCTGCCACGGGAAATGCCACCGCCAGGGCAATGTCATTCTCCGCCTGATGGCGCAGACAGGCATCTGCCAGTCCGGACAGCCAGCCCTCTTTATTGTTCACCTCTCTATGCAATTGTTCCGCTATTCTGGGCAACATGATGTTGCACAGCCACAATACTCGCATAGTTATCTCCTTATTAGGTAATTGCAAAATCGATTTTTCTAGTATCGAATTGTGCATACCGTATATTTCATAAGCAGGGCGTTTGAGGACGTTGGTACTTAAGTGCTGTACTTAAGTGCTGTACTTTAGCACCATAGTACCACTACGTCTGAAACCAAAAGCAATCTTCGATTGCTTTGCGAGAGCGTCCCTGCGTTGAAATATACAATATGCACAATGACTCTTGCCCAGAAACGGAGTTTCGCAATTCCCTAATCTCCTTATAGTTATCTCCCTACAGTTATCTCCCTACAGTTATCTCCTGAATGAAAATCCCGCCTCAATTAAAAATCCAGTTCAGATACGGGAGCAGCCGTATATCTGTGGCATACATCCCCTTTAACAGCAGGGCAAAATAACAGGTAAACGCTGCCACCACTCCGATCTGTGCCAGCCTTCTGAACCACTTGACATCAATGTCACAAACAAGCTCCGGCAGGAGGAAGATCTGGGATATGATCAGATAATATCCCACTCTGGACACCTCCGGGATAAAGCTTCCGCAGGGATATACCACCAGCGCCATCACATTCAGGAAGAAATAGAACCGGTTCGCTACATTGTCCCGCAGACTCTTTTGGTAACAGATCGCACAGAGGACCAGCGTTCCCGCACATTTGAGTACGTTCACCCAGGAAATATGCCCTGTATCAAAGGCTGAATCCCGATAAAACGGGTAAAAAGCAAATACAATCTCCCGATACAGATCCTGACAGAACACCAGACTCGCAAGCCCCGCAAGCCCCACTGCCGCATGCCACTTTTTCAGTCTGGTGCATGCCAGCAGATACGCCGCCAGATACACCGGGATCACCAGCAGGATCGACTTGTGAAATATCGTCCCAAACAGGATCCAGAACACAAATTTGCCGATCTCCCCGCGAAGCACATACTGCATGGAATACAGAGCAATGGCCAGCGCCAGGTAATAGCGGACCGTATTCAGACTGTTAAAATAATACCCGCCCGTCATCAGCAGGAAAAGGGAAAAAGCATAATACCGCGCCTGCCCATGAAGCGCCCTCACAAAAAACCATACCGTGAGCAGGGAAAACAAGGCAAATATCGGCAGATAATTGTCATAGCCGAACAGCTTCTGCATCCACCTGACGATCAGGTTAAACCCTGTTTCCGAGGAAACATGCCTCTCCTGCGCGATCAGCCGGAAATTAAAGCGATAAACCCAGTAATCGTTCCCCACCGCGATCCTGCAAGCTGACACTCCTGTCAGAAGGCAGAATATCGCAAACTCCGCCACCTGGCTGCGCGCATATCCTCTGCTGCCTCTGACTACGCCGCCCGGCAAACTGCTCCCTGCATCCTGAGCCTGCTGCCTGCATATCATTTTCTGTGCCGTCCATGTCCACCATGTTGTCTGTGCCGATTGACCTGCTCCCGCTTTCTGTACCGGCCGCCACGAAGCGAACCCCTGAACAAAGCAGGCTAGGAAGACCGTCACCACTGTCAGAATAATATAGACCAGTACACTGCTCTCCATCAGGCGCCTCCCTTCTTCAGGCGTCTGCCCTCACGCACGCCGTCGATCAGCCAGCGCAACGCTTCACGAAAGCGCACCTTCGTACACATTTTTTTCCGATGTCGTGCCAGGAAACGAACGCCAAACGGCTCCGCCATTGCGCCATAAAGAAACGCATATAAGACGCCTCTGTCATAAAAAAACTTCCTGTCATACCCGTTAAACCAGCTGGAGCCCTCGGACATCTCCCGTCCGATCAGCACCGGTGCTGTGTAAACACGATACCCTTTATCCATCAATTCTTTCAAGAACAGACTGTCCTCTCCATTGCTGAACTGCGCACCGCCCCCGAACAGCGTGGAAAAGCGCACTCCGGATCGCTCCAGCACACTCCGTCTCACCGCGAAGCTTACTGCCCCGTACCTGCCGCAATTGTACCAATGTACTTTTTGGCGCGAGGTGATATGATACGTTCTGCGGCTCTCCGCAACATGAATATTGAACAGGATCATATCTGCCCGGGGATTGGCTGCAAATTCGCGCTCAATCGCCTCCGCGTACCCCGGTTCATAGACAATATCCTCATCAGAAAAAAGGCAGATGTCACCATCCGCCTTCTCGATCGCCGCATTCCGGCTGTTGCCGACTCCACGCTGAGAACAAGAAAAGAAGCGTATCCTGCATCCCTTATGCTCCATTTCCTCATATTTCTGCCTGCCGCACTGGTTGATGATCACCGCATCCGACTCCAACCGCATCCGTTTTACAAGCGTTTCCATATTCTGATTCATCACAGAAGCCAGAACTTCTACACTCATTTTCGTCCTCCGGGCAGAAAATAATAGCTCTTTATCAGTCTCTCATCCGCTTTCCACAAAAGCGCAGCTGTCACTTCTATGTTCTGCGTCTGCAAAAATTCCAACAAATATTCCAATGGTTTCCCGGCATGCGATCCGGCCGGCACGACCACCAGTACACCATCCGCCTGCCGCAGGATCTCCGCATCCTCCGGCTTCTGAAGCGGCGCTTCGGACATCTTCCAGGTCAGACCACCATCGGGCTTCCCGGCATGTTCTTTGCCATGATCCTCTGCAGCCGTCTCCCCCGGGTCATTTTGCCATTTTTCCTGCAACGCCTTTGTCACCTGTTGCAGATTGATTTCCTTTTCTGTCGAACACACTCCGATCACAGACATCCCTTTGAAGAGATATCCTGCATTTTGTATCAGTTCCACGCTCTGCAGCGTCCCCAATACCGGGACACCGTATCGCCTTCTGAGTGTGGCTGGCAGCCAGATGCTGTCCGCACCGATCTCCCGAAGCAGGAAAAAGACTACCGCAAAAAAGCAGGACAATATCGCACTCAGTATCACCGCCCGCAGCGGTCTCACATCCGGATAGACCAGCGCCACGTCTGACACATTGATCACCTGCACCGTCGCCAGCTCCGGCAGATACTCCACCCAGGGCCCCGTCAATACAGTCTGCATTGCCTGTGAAAGCATTACAGTCTGCTCCTCCAGAAGACAGCTCACCGTAAAGGACGGCACATGAATATCGGACGCGACCGCCGCCCGCAGTACGTCCCCGGCATCCGGCGATGCACACTGAAGGAACATGTCAAACGTCACATCCAGCGCCGTAAAAGGCTCTGCATCCCCCAGCATCCCCCGGAATGCTTCCGAATCCACATACGTATTCCACGTCATATCATTGATGTAGTAATCCCCCGACTGAACCGGAGGATCAGTATATTCCAACTTACAGGTGATCGTCTGCTCATAGCGGGGTTTTTCCCCTAACAGCACATTTTTCACATAATAGCCACCGCCAAACAAGCATGTGCCGAGCAGGGTGATACCCACGATCCACCCCATGCAACGAAACAGACGGAGCACTGTCAATCGCAGATCAAAAGGCTCCGTGCCGTAATTTCCTTCCCACATAGATCAACCTCTCTCATCGCGCTGCTTCCTGTCGTTTCGCGCCTCCATGCTTTGTCTGTTTCTGCCGTCTCTGTCCCGCCTGCTGCCTCTGCTTCTCCTGTCTCTCCTGCGTTTCCAGATACTCCGTCAGGTCAGGCATAGCCAGCGTATCGTCGGAGATCGTCTTTCTCGGAAGTTCTGTCGTGCCGGCTTCCCTCTCCCGCTCTCTTTTGAATGCAGTCACCTGCTCGCTCTCCACGCCCTCCGTACTGTCCGGCCAAAACAACACCTTCAGTGTCAGGAGCATCAGTTTCAAATCCAGCCATACCGAATAATGCTCAATATAATACAGATCCAGCTTCAGCTTATCATACGGGGATGTATTGTATTTGCCGTATACCTGGGCAAATCCCGCCAATCCCGCCTTCACCTTGGTGCGGTAGACAAACTCCGGCATCACTTCCACATATTTTTTGATGATCTCCGGCCGCTCCGGTCTGGGACCGATAAAAGACATATCTCCCCGCAGGATGTTTACCAGCTGAGGAAGTTCATCAATCCTGCATTTCCGGATAAATTTTCCGACAGGTGTGATCCGGTCATCATTCTTTTGAGCCAGTCTCGCCACGCCGTCCTTCTCCGCATCCGTCCGCATGCTGCGGAATTTCATGATGTAAAACTCCCGCTGTCCCTTGGTACAGCGCACCTGTTTGTACAAAACCGGGCCGCCGTCATACGCTTTGACCGCAACAGCGGTGATCAGCATAATGGGAGACGTCAGCACCAGCAGGATAAAAGAGCATATCACATCTATGGTCCGTTTGATAAACCGCTGTTCCATGCTCAGACTGTATTCTCTGGTCAAGAGCAGCGGGGAGTCAAAAATATGCAGCGCTTCCGCCCCGCCCAGGATCACATCGGTGATCTTCGGCATGACATAAACACGGATCGACCTCTCATAACAGAATTTCAACAGCCGGTTCCGCTCTGCCGTGGACACATCCCACACGACTACCGCCGTACACTCTCCGGTTTCATAGCTGTTTGAGATCTCTTTGCAGATCCGATCCACGCCTTCCCGGATACAGAGAGTCTTCTTCACGATATATTTGTCGTGCCGGCTCTCAAATTTGTTGTAAATATCTTCGATGGAGCGCTCGCCGTGTACCAGCAGAAGCTTTCTCGGCGGGAAAATGCTCTGATAGATCCGGTTTGCAATGCTTGTATACAGGATCACGACAACCGTCTGCTCCACCAGCATCATGATAAAGATCTTGGGCCCAAATGGCTGATGCGCCATGATAGACAATTCCACATAGATAAACATCAATGCCAGTACCGTCGCGAAAACCTGGGAAAAGATCAGTTCCACCGTCTTCAGATAGCCCAGCCGCATGCCGCCGTACATAGCCGTCAGGAACAGCAGCAGCAGCCCGTAAAAGGCGATCTCCACAATATGACCTTTGTAGCCGAAATTCCGCAGGGACTCTACGACACTGTACTGAAAGTGTACCAGCCAGTGATAGGCAAATATCCCTATCTCCAGCGCGACACACAGAAATGTCATTCCCAGATTGATGAGCCGCTTGAACGACTCCATACGTCTCAATTTATTTTGTGTAGCATGATATTCATTCGTATACGCACTCAAGATGATCCCTCCAGGCTGTGCTTTCTTTCCGCACAACTATTACAAAGTATACCATATTTTGCCCAAAGGGTATATAGAAAAACAGTTTCTTAAGATAAATTAAGGTTTGCCCGCCCTTTTCCGGCGCATATGCCTTGCGGCTAAAGTCTTCTGAACACCGCCCTGACCGCCCAGAAGCAAAAATTCCAGGCGCTCTCCGGCAGCCCGAGGCCTTCCACCTTACGATACAGGTTCCAGATCCGGCGCACCGCCTCCAGCTTATTGGACGAAAGGCTTTTGCCGATCCTCCGGTATCTCACCAGATTTTCGTCCAATCCGTAAGCAATGTATCCTTTTCTCAAAACCTTCCACCAAAGTGCAGTGTCCTCACTCTTGACCAACGGCATCTCCAGCAGGGTCTTTGGCACGAGCTCTGTATCAAACATGACCGTGGAGGTAAAGATCGTCGTATTTTTTAACGCCTGCCTGTAAGATAACTCGGCGGGTACCCGCACGATCTTGCCCAGACCCTTTCCGTTCTCATCAGCAAATTCATACCCGGTGAACACAAATCCCGCCTTTCGGCTCTGCGCGAACGCGACTTCCCGCTCCAGCTTATGCTCCTCCCACAAGTCGTCCGCATCCAGATAGGCGATATATCTGCCCCGCGCCTGTTCAAGCCCCCGATTGCGCGCATTGGCCGCGCCCCCGTTTCCCGGCAGGCAGATCAGACGTATCCGCTCATCCTGCAGAACGTTCAGGTATTCCTCTATCGTCTCCCTCGTGCCGTCCGTGCTGCCGTCCTCCACCAGAAGAAGCTCCCAATCCCGGTACGTCTGGGCCCGCACGGTATCCACCGTGGCTTTGATATATTTTTTCACCTGATAAACCGGCACGATCACGCTGACCGTTTTTCCTGTTTCCGTCATCATTTCATTCCGCCTTTTATCCGTCCGTTCAAGACCGTTTTTGCAAAAGATAGTACTCCGAGAGCTCCGTTACATCCGCCCATTCTGCTGCAGCCGGTAAAATGTCGGCGACGCCCTTGGGCAGCAGCACACAGTTTGCGCCCAGGGAAAAAGCCTGCTCCACCTTTTGGCGGACTTCCCTTACCGTCTGCCCATCTGCCTGCCCGGTCGCATCCTCTCCCGATGCCGCCTCCTGCGCATACGCTTCCATCCACAGATACAGCTCCTGCAGTTCCGCAGAATAGCTGTCATAGGTATACGCATTGAGAGCCTCATCCCACATATTTCTTCCATACAGCAGAAG
>CADBNO010000218.1 GCA_902796105.1 uncultured Lachnospiraceae bacterium
CCTGATATCTCCGATATATGCGATATGTATGCAGCCCCTGAGAACGATACACAGCGGGCCATATGTGAAGCATTTGAGACAGTTCTTGAATGCAATAAGAAAGTTGGTATAAATGATGATTTCTTTGAACTGGGCGGAGATTCGATAAACGCCATGCTGGTGATCATTGAATGCCGGCTTACGGACTTATGCGTCCAGAACATATATGAAGGAAGAACACCCAAAAGAATAGATAAGCTGATCAAAACCAGAGTTCAAAAAGATGTGTCTTTATCTGATACAGCAGTTCATTCTGTGCATGTTAATGCATCTCAGGATTATCTGCTCCGTGTTCAATCAAAAAATCCTGAATCTTCAGTATTAAACCTTCCTGTAAGATTCGTCTTCGATCATTCGGTCAATCTTGACAGAATGGCGTATGCGATTGAGAAAGCAATTTTATTGCATCCGTCCCTTTACAGTACAATAGAGGCGACAAAAGATGGCTTCATACAAAGATTTGATAAGTCGATCACTGTAAAGATCGTTCCTGAAAAGATGAGCAAAAGTGAGCTTGAGCTTATAGCAAGTGGCTTTGTAAAGCCTTTTCATTTTGACCATACACCTATGTTTCGCTGCAGGTTGGTAGAAACGCCAGAGTCAAAGGAAGGCCTGTTTGATATCTGCAACGCTATATGCGATGGAAAATCATATCATAAGCTTCTTGAGGATATAGTAGGAATATACAGGAATAAATCCGTTGCAAAGGATGATTATATATCTATCTGCTTAGAAGAAAATAGGTACAGAAACTCAGATGAATTAAAGGAGGATATGGAGTATTTCAGAAAGCATTATGACAGAGCTGGCTGCGTTACACTTCCCGCATCTGATCACAATGGTCAGAAAAATGTGTATGACGAGGTATTTCTTGATTTCCCGTTTAAAAGAGAAGAAGTGGACAGACTCAGCAACATGTACGGACTTGGCAGGAACGGATTCTATATCTCAGCAGCTGCCATTGCCCTTGCATTGAACCGCAATAGCACGAACGTTGCATTCACATGGACCTGGGACGGAAAATCAGATATGCGCAGGATGGATTCCATCGGCTGCTTTCTGGTTGATCTGCCGGTAACCTTTTCCATTGAAAAAATGTCAGTGGAGGAATTACTGAATGAAGCAGCCGGTCAGATCAGAGACGGAATTGCACATGGATGTGTATCCTACTGGGAAGAGGCAGGATCATATTATGGAGAGGATCTGCTTTGCCTTATTTTTCAGGGAGATATTTATGGCTATGGAGAATATGATGAAATTGTTAAAGAACAATCCGAACTGCCGAAAGAACGTATGGCCTGCAACAATAAAATGAATTTGCAGATACTTGACAGTGCAGACAATTTCGGAGTCATGGTGGATTATGATGCTGGAGCCTTTGAAAGAAGTACGGTGGAGGCTTTTGTGGATCTGTTCTGCCAAGCCTGCTGTGCGCTACTTAAAGTTAAAGATTATTCTGAATCTGTCGCAACTATACAAGAATATATCTCGAAGAACTTCTAACCAGAATAAATAAGTAAACAAAAAAGAACCCGACTCGGAGGTACATTTCAACGAATTCGGAACGGACGAATTCAGTGCACTGCAGCTTTGCTTTCCGGGTGGGCGTACCGCGCATTCCGTGCAGAGTATCGGCCTTTTGATGGAGCGGCAGGCGGCGTTGTATTTTGAGCGCGCGGCGATCTATCTGCCGGATTTCCAGGGAGCATTTGTGATGACGGTGAAGCCTGTGGAGGGAGAAAGCTATACCGTGGAATGTCCGCCCCAGGTCAACGGGTTTGAATACGAGATCCGGGAAGTGACGAAATGTGTGAGAAGCGGGCAGACACACAGTGAGGTGTTTGCACCGAAGGACAGTGTGGCGGTATTAGGGCTGTGGATGAAATACGGAAGAGCTGGGATATGAAGTTTTCGTTTGAGCAGTGAGTAAGGGGAGGATTCTAAAGGCATGAAGTACAGAGAGGATCGTCATGGAAATAAGCTGTCTATCCTGGGGTATGGCTGTATGCGGTTCAGCTCCAGGGGCGGCAAGATCGATCTGGAGAAGACGGAGCAGGAGATCATGACCGCCTTTCGCGCAGGAGTCAATTATTATGACACCGCATATATCTACCCGGGAAGTGAGGCGGCGTTGGGAGAGATCCTGGAGCGGAACCGGATCAGGGATCAGGTGTCTATTGCCACCAAGCTGCCGCACTATCTCATCAAAAACCGAGACAGCATGGAGAAATATTTTTCCGAGCAGCTGAAACGCCTGCGCACAGACCACATCGATTATTATCTGATGCATATGCTGACGGATATCAAGACATGGGAGCGTCTGAAGGCACTGGGGATCCTGGAGTGGCTGAAGGAGAAGCAGGCGAGCGGTGCCATCCGGCAGATCGGATTCTCCTACCACGGCAATTCCGACATGTTCATGCAGCTGGTTGATGCTTATGACTGGGATTTTTGCCAGATCCAGTATAACTATCTGGATGAAAATTCCCAGGCGGGGAAGAAGGGGCTGCATTATGCGGCGTCCAAGGGAATACCGGTGGTGATCATGGAGCCGCTGCGGGGCGGAAAGCTGGTGAATCTGCTGCCACCTAAAGCGAAAAGATTATTGGAGGCCTACCCGGTCAAACGGTCTCCTGCGGAATGGGCGTTCCGGTGGCTGTGGAATCAGTCTGAGGTCACCTGTGTGCTTTCCGGTATGAATGATATGGATATGGTACAGGAGAATGTGAGGATTGCGTCCGAGGCGGAGCCTGACTCGTTTACGGATTCGGATCATGAGCTGATTGCCAGGGTGGTGACGGAGATCAATGCTACAACGAAGGTGGGATGTACCGGATGTCGATATTGCATGCCTTGTCCCAAGGGCGTGGATATTCCGGGATCCTTCGCCGCGTATAACCGCATAGATTCGGACGGGAAGATAGAGGCCTTCCGCGAATATTTCATGTGTACCGGTCTGCGGAAGGATTCAGCGGCGGCGTCCAATTGTGTCGAGTGCGGGAAGTGCGAGCAGCACTGTCCGCAGCACATCGAGATCCGCAAAGAACTCAAAAATGTGAGGAAGGAATTAGAGGGGCCGCTTTATCGGATCGCACGCAGCGTAATTAAATTATTCAAGGCGTACTGATATTGCCCCTGGGGACATATTCAACGGCGGGAACAAGTAAGCACAGTATTGAAAGAATAAGCAGACGAAAGGAAGTGCGGGATGAAAATAGCAGTGATCGGGCCAGGAGCGATGGGGCTGTTATACGGTGCGAAGCTTTCGCAATGTGCGGAGGTTTTTCTGGTCGGCAACAATCCGGAGCATATCCGGGAGATTCAGGAAAACGGAGTTACGATAAAAAGAGAAGGTATGGAAAATAAGTATCAGGTGAAGGCTGTGCTGAACGGGGAGATCAGGGATCCGGCAGATCTGCTCCTCCTGTTTACCAAAGCATATCTGACGGAGGAAGTGCTCTCCCTGAATCGCGCGTTGATCGAGCCGGAGACGATGCTGCTGACGCTGCAGAACGGTGTGGGACATGAGGAAATTCTGCGCAGGTTTGCGGATGAGGATCATGTTCTGATCGGCACCACGGCTCAGGGAAGCTACAGAGAAAATGCGCATGTGATCGTAAACAGCGGATTGGGAGATACCGTGATCGGCAAAGGCGGGGGAAAGGGAACGAATCCTGCGGCTGAAATCAAAAGGGAAGGCGCAGGAAATGAAGGAACAGGCAGACTACAGCAGATTGCGGATTGTTTTGTGCAGGCGGGATTTCCCTGTGCAATCAGTGATAACATCAGACAGACGGTGTGGAATAAGCTGATGATCAATGCGTCTTCCAGTGTTCTCTCCGGCGTACTGCAGAAGCCGCAGGGATATGTGGCGGAGAATGCATGGGCGTGGGAAATCTGTCAGGATCTCATAAGGGAGATCTGTGAGACTGCAAATGGCGAGGGCTGTGCGTTTGATGAAAAAGAGCAGATTGCAAGGATCCGCGTGCATTTGCAGAATGCGCCGGGAGGATATACCAGCATCTATGCAGATCTGAAAAACGGCAGAAAGACAGAGGTGGATGTGATCAGCGGTGCCGTTGTGAGAGCAGCCGGGAAACAGGGGAGACCTGTTCCGGCGCAGACCATGATGGTACGTCTGGTGCATGCGATGGAGCAGGAAAGCGGCTTTTGAGCAACTCTGGATTTGAGAGTGTCCTTGCGTACGCAATTTCTGGCGGAGCAAGATAGAAGTAAATGTGAAATAAGTAGAAGGGAGAATGGGATGAAAACAGCGGTTATCGGTGTGGGAAATATGGGGAGCAAATATGCAGCTCTGGTACAGGACGGCAGAATAGACGGGCTGGAGCTGTCCGCACTCACCAGAGTGCGCGGCACATACAGGGATATGCTGCAGTCTTCTATCGAGGCGGGAATTCCGGTGTACGAGAGTGCTGACGATCTTTTTGGAGCAATGGAAAGCGGAGAACTGGCACTGGATGCCGTGATCATTGCGACGCCGCATTATGCCCATGAAGAGCTTGCTGTGCGCGCTTTCCGGAACGGTCTGCATGTACTGTGTGACAAGCCGTCCGGGGTGTACAGCAGACAGGCCAGGGTCATGGAGGAGACGGCGGCAGAGACAGGCAGGGTGTTCGGGATGGTTTTCAACCAGAGAGTCCTGCCGGTTCATAAACAGCTGCATGACCTGGTGCGCAGCGGAAAATACGGTGCACTGAAACGGGTAAATTGGGTGGTGACGGACTGGTATCGTCCCAATCAATATTATACATCCAGTTCCTGGCATGCCACATGGGACAAGGATGGCGGCGGAGTGCTGCTCAACCAGTGCCCGCATAATCTTGACCTGCTGCAATGGATCTGCGGAATGCCGGTGCGGGTGCAGGGCTTTTGCCATGAGGGGCATTTTCACGACATTGAAGTGGAGGATGATGTGACAGCTTATCTGGAGTGGGAAAACGGCGCCACGGGAACCTTCATCACATCCACAGGAGATGCACCGGGGATCAATCGTCTGGAAATCTCGCTGGAGGAGGCGATGATCGTCTGCGAGGGGGGGAAGCTTCGGATCGGTGAACTACAGCAGGAAATGGGCTGTAAAGAGGCGGAGTACCGCGCCGCATCCACGGACTTTTTCCGAAAGATCAAAGGCACCTGGCAGGAAATCGTGCCGCCCAAAGAAGAGGATCCGTACCAAAAGGTGCTTCAGGGCTTTGCGGATGCCTGTCTGAAAAGAGGAGCAAACATTGCGCCCGGCACAGAGGGCAGGAAGAGTCTGCTCATCGGAAATGCCATCTATCTGTCCTCCTGGGAACATC
>CADBNO010000219.1 GCA_902796105.1 uncultured Lachnospiraceae bacterium
AATGGATGGAGGTGGATTCGAACCACCGAAGCAATTTGCAGCAGATTTACAGTCTGTCCCCTTTGGCCACTCGGGAATCCATCCATACAGACCTTGATGCACGATGTCATCAATACCTAACAATATGAAATTTTATCATAAATCCCAATAAAATGCAAGCAGTAATTACCGTCCGGCTTTTTCACAATAATACAGCGTAAACGGATACATTGCGATCTGCTGGTCGCCGCAATATTCCACCGAATAACCCATATCCTTCATTTCCTGCAATTCATCCGCATCAATAGGTTCCGGTGTAAAATACCAGAATTTATTATAGTCCGCCCCCTCATTACTGCATCTTCCGGCAATGATCTCCCGATCCGGATAATAATAATACAGGACTGTCCACGCCAGATGCTTTACATTATTGCTGATCATCGCCGTATCTTTGTCCACTTCCCCGATAATCTCCAGCGTCTGTTCTGTCACCGCCTTCTCATGCAGTGCCTCTGTCCGATACTCCTTATAGCTGCGCAGACCGATGACAGTCAAAACCGTAAGCACTAGCACCAATCCCAACTTCACCAGATTTTCCGGCCATTGTATTTGTAGTTTTCTGTCCCTTTTTTTCACGACCTTCAGCATACCGTCGCTGGCGATCACAACCAAAAGCACTGACAACGCACTTACCGGGTATAAATATCTTCCGGTCAGCACCGGTCCTACCACCAGGCATACCAGATACACCGCGATCACCGTAACCAGGATCGTAACCACTCCAATGGCCGCACCGTACGCGTGATTGGACCATTTCTTCAGAGTCGGCGTATGAACCATGACCTCCAACCGCTTACCGTCATCATATGTCACCTCAAAGAAAGAGGATTCCGCCAGAAACAAAACCCCCAGGCAGATCAGCAATAAAAAGAACAGTATCTTCGCATATTCTGGGCCGCAAAGGATCATCTTGGCGCTGTCCTTCACTCCCATCAGCTCTGTCATCCACCAGTTATTTTTGACATTATTTGTCCCATGGAACAGATAGCGGAACCACGGTGCATACCCAACAATATATCCCAGCAAAGCCGCCAACGATTTGATCCAGGTCTTCCGGCGAAAGCGGATGATCGCTGCCACACCGGTCACAAAGATCAAAATTCCCGCCGTCATCATGGCATAGTAATGGGAATAGGCACCAACCAATCCCCAGAAAACCATCCCAATCCATGCCACCGCTTTTCCGCCGCTGATCACACGATATGCACAGTAATAGCAACAGAGCACCCCTAAAAATGCCAGTGAGTACATGCGGATCTCCAGATTATTATGCACACAGGCCGAAGAAAGCGCAGTGATCACAACGAGAAATGCCACCGGAATCTTTTCAAAATGCCTCTGCAAAAAAAACAAAGCCAATACCAGCCCGATCAAAAAGGGTGTCAGGGCAGCCAAATGGTATACCCAGCCCGTATGCCCCAGCACCTCTCCGAAGAGCTTGGTCCAATAATAGTGCAACGGGGGATGGTTATCCCAGTAATACAGCACCTGGAGGATTCCCCCCATACTCTTCTGCGCCGTATTTGCTGAAAAACATTCATCTCCCCACAACACATTATCAAAAATCAGACTGCCGTTCAGGATCACGGCCACTGCCGTCAACAGATAGATCGCAATAGGGAAGATAAAACGATCGAGAAACCGCCAGACGGCGGTTTCTCTGTACTCCTGCCACGCAACCTGTATGCGTATCTTCTTTTTCACAATTAAATGTCCTTTCCGATATATTTTAAGATCGTCGCCGATGTAGGCGGCAGCTCCATCGTGATCTTCCCCACACGGATATCGTAGCTCTGTCCGTTCAAATGGTATCCGGCGTCAGAGGTCTGCAGAAGAACCTTCATCTTTCCGTGTTTAGGCGTTCCCGCCTCCCATACATTAACCTCCCTGGTGACCGCATAACTGTTATTGTTGATCAGGATCACGCACTGCCCTCTGTCGTGAAACCGTCCGTAAACGAGCAGATTATAATCTGTATCAATATATTTCAGGGATCCGTTGCGCAATTCGTCATTTTCCTTCCGCAGGCGGATGATATCTTTGTGAAACCGGATCATTTCCTGATCCTCATGCCCCCACGGGTATGTTCTGCGGTTATCGGGATCGGTGAAGCCGCAGAGACCGGCCTCGTCCCCGTAATAGATCGTAGGCGCTCCCATCCAGGTCATCTGGATCGTCACCGCCTCGCGGAATACGGCTTTATTCACACCTTGCTCCGCCGCCTCCGGCCCCATGGTATTGGTACGGCCTACCTTATGGTTCGTACGGGTCAGAAACCGGGAATGATCATGATTGGACAGCTCATTCATAGCCACCTGCCAGCTTGGCATGGCAAAGCTCGCGCCATGATGCAGCATGGCTCCCCAGAAGCTTCCTGAGTTACCCAGAAGATCCTCCCGGAAATCGTCGCTGTGCTTTTCCATACCGGTCAGGAACCAGGTCACCGGCTCCATGAATGCGTCGTAGTTCATAACGGTATCCCACTCGTCTCCCTGCAGCCAGTCACGGGCATTGCCGTAATGCTCCGCCAAAATGATCGCATTGGGATTAGCCTCCTTCACCGCTTTCCGGAATTCTTTCCAGAAACGATGGTTAAACTCCTGACTATGCCCCAGATCCGCTGCCACATCCAACCGCCATCCATCGGCATTATAGGGCGGCGAAACCCATTTTCGTCCGATCTCCAGGACATATTCATACAGATCTCTGGAATTCTCATAATTCAGTTTGGGCAGCGTATCATGCCCCCACCATCCGTCGTAACTGCCGTTATACGGCCACGCATAGGGATCATGAAAATCAAAGTAATCTCTGTAAGGGCTTTCGGCACTGACATATGCCCCTTTTTCATACCCTTCTGCCTCCTCGTAAATGCGCTCTCTGTCCAGCCATTTGTTAAAGGAACCGCAGTGATTAAACACCCCGTCCAGAATTACCTTCATCCCGCGCCTGTGCGCCTCAGCGACCACTTCCGCAAACAGTTCGTTGCTGGCCTCCAGATTCGCCTTGTTCGTCACACGATTGATATATCGGGTCGCAAAACGGTTCTCCCTCTGTTCACCGGAGAGCAGTTCCCCTTCGTCATACACGATCCGGCCAAAATGGGGATCGATATAATCATAGTCCTGAATGTCATATTTATGATTTGACGGAGATACAAACAGCGGATTAAAATAGATCACTTCCACGCCCAGATCCTGCAGATAATCCATCTTGTTCAACACGCCCTGCAGATCGCCGCCATAGAATTCCCGTACATCCATGGCTGCGGGGTATCTGTTCCAATCCTCCACACGATTCACCGGTTCGTTGATATAACAATACTCATTCGTCAGCACATCGTTCGTCGGATCTCCATTGCAGAAACGATCGACATAAATCTGATACATCACGGCACCCTTCGCCCAATCCGGCGTTTTGAATCCGGGAATGATCTGGATCTCATAATACTCATTCACATCCTGTACCAGACCCCTGGTATCATAATAAGCCACAATATGCCCCGTATGCATCTCAAAATGATATTTTACCTTCTCGTTATCCAGTTGTAATTCATAGGAATAAAAATCAAAGACTTCGTCACTGCGCTCCTTGTTCATCAGGTATTTCTGTCTCTGGTGCACAAAAAAAACAAAATCCACATTATTCTTGGCAGTGCGAATACGAATCGTTACCCGATCATAGGCGGAAGGCTCCGCCGGTGTCACATAATTAGCTGAAGTATCCGTAAAGATTGCTCTTCGGTTGAAAACAGGGCGCATCCCGGCAATATACTGCTGGTTGTACTCCGTTTTTCTCACGTGTTCTGCATCCATAAGCTACTTAACCTTCTCCCTGCCGCTGTAACCCACATGGTTAAAAGCAACATTTATCTATTTATCATTTTACCTAAAAAAAGAGATTTTTTCAATAGTTTATAACACAAAGTAAAAAAGACAACCGGGAAGTTGTCTTTTTTAGAGAAGGTATTTCTTACTTATGGGGTATAGCAAAAAACTATAATGTATTGGGGGGTTACGCATATTATAATAGCATCCCCTATAGATTTTGCCAATCCCCAAAATTCACAAAATTCACAAATGTATGCCAAGTATTTTGTGCGTTTTTCACATATTCGGGTGCAAATCTGTCCTTTTTGACCCTTAAGGCAATACGCCGGAAGGCTCCTGCTCGGTGAACAAGGCTTCAAATTCTTCGCGGGTGATCTTCTCTTTCTTCAAAAGAAGGTTTGCACAGCTGTGAAGAACTGCCATATGCTCCAGAATGATCTGTTTGGCCTTTGCGTAACAATCATCAATGATGGACTTGACCTCTCTGTCGATCTCCGCGGATACCGCCTCGCTGTGATCCTTGGCGTGCGCCAGGTCACGGCCGATCAGTACTTCCCCGCTTTCATCATCATAGCAGATCACGCCGATATTCTCGGACATACCGTATTTGGTCACCATCCTGCGGGCTTCCTTGGTCGCTTTCTTGATATCGCTCGATGCCCCCGTGGTGATATCGCCGAAGATCAGCTCCTCCGCGATCCGGCCTCCCAGAGAGACCATGATATCCTGCAGCATCTTGCCCTTGGTCAAGAACATCTCGTCTTTTTCCGGAAGCGGCATGGTATACCCGGCTGCACCGGAGCTTGTCGGAACAATGGAAACGGTGTAAACCGGTCCCACATCCGGCAGCACATGGAATAAAATAGCGTGCCCCGCCTCATGGTAGGCTGTGATCTTTTTCTCTTTCTCCGAAATGATGCGGCTCTTCTTCTCCGTACCGATACCGACTTTTACAAACGACTCCTGTATATCCTGCTGTGTCAGGAACCCTCTGTTTTCCTTTGCCGCACGGATCGCTGATTCGTTCAGGAGATTCTCCAGATCAGCGCCGGTAAACCCTGCCGTTGTCTGGGCGATCTGTTTCAGATCCACGTTCTCGGCAAGCGGCTTGTTCTTCGCATGTACCTTCAATATTTCCTCTCGGCCCTTTACATCCGGCACAGACACGGCAACTTTCCGGTCAAACCGGCCGGGACGAAGGATTGCCGGATCCAGAATATCCACACGGTTGGTCGCCGCCAGCACGATGATTCCCTCGTTCACGCCGAAACCATCCATCTCCACAAGCAGCTGGTTCAGCGTCTGTTCCCGCTCGTCATGGCCGCCACCCATACCCGTACCACGGATACGTGCTACCGCATCGATCTCATCGATAAAGACAATACACGGCGAGTTCTTCTTGGCTTCCTCAAACAGATCTCTCACGCGGGAAGCTCCCACGCCGACGAACATTTCCACAAAATCCGATCCGGAAATGGAGAAAAACGGCACGCCAGCCTCTCCGGCCACCGCTTTGGCAAGAAGCGTCTTACCGGTTCCAGGCGGTCCCTCCAGCAGCACACCCTTCGGGATACGTGCTCCCAGCCTGGTATATTTGGAAGGGGATTTCAGAAAATCCACGATCTCCGTCAGATCCTGCTTTTCTTCATCCATACCGGCCACCTGATCGAAAGTGGCATTCTTCTCCCCGATCGTCATCTTGGCGCGGCTCTTGCCGAAATTCATCATTTTGCTGCCGCCACCGCCGCCGGCGTTCTGCGCATTCATTATGGTAAACAGGAATATGCCCACCACAAGGACAATGACCATGGGCAGAAGGCTGGTAAGGATCCAGCTGTCCCGCTGTACATCCTCCGTCAACGGATCATAACCATACTCCCGCACTTCCTTCTCTGCCTCGATGATGTCCGTCACATAAAGCCTCTTCTCCATACCGTTTTTCAGCTCT
>CADBNO010000220.1 GCA_902796105.1 uncultured Lachnospiraceae bacterium
GGTGCACGCATCCTCTGTGATCTCCAATCTGACACAGTGCAATTGCTATATTGATCTGGAGAAGGGCAGAGAGGTGCAGGTGGGGGACGAAGTGCGTGTGCGCATGATCAAGGGGCAGTAGGGGCAAGGAAACATGCGCAAAATACATTAAAAATACATTGGTATGGTATTCTGTATCTGACCAAACAAAGGAGGGTGCTGTAATGGCGATCAAAGCGGAGATTCTGCTGATCGAGGATGATCCCGATATTGCGGAGAACATACAGGAATATCTGACCAATAAAAGCAAGGGACAGTGGACGCTTCACATTGCGGACAACGGGAGGGACGGCGCGGAGCTTGCTGCGGAGGAGGACTATGCAGTGATTTTGCTGGATGTCAATCTGCCCGGTATGGACGGATTTGCAGTCTGCCGAAACTTAAGAAAGCAGGGGATTCAGACACCGGTAATCTTTCTGACCGCGCGGTTTGCCGAGGAGGATGCCCTGAAAGGCTATGAGAGCGGCGGGGACGACTATCTGGTCAAGCCTTTTTCTCTGGCACAGCTGTTCGCAAAGATGAGTGCCCTGCTGAACCGCTTAAACGGCGGCGCACAGGAGGAGTTTACCTGCGGGGATCTGACCGTAAACCGCAGTGAGCGAAAGATTTTCCTTGCAGGCGATGTGCTTACGCTGCCGCCCAAGGAGTATGATATTCTGCTTTATTTTCTGGAACATCCGAACCGTCTCATCAGCAAAGAGAGTCTGATCGTCGGAGCGTGGGGCTACGACAGCGAGATGACGGAGCGGGGTCTCGACAATCACATCAAAAATATCCGCAAAGCCATTCAAGCCTCCGAAATGCAGATAACCACCATACGCAAATTGGGTTATCGGTTTGGTCAGAAAGGAGCGCAATGAAAAACAATCGGAAGGAATATGGGAAGATTTGGGTTGCAGCACTTTTTCTCACGCTGATCGCCTGCGTGTTGTATTGTATCGTGATCACTTATGTGGTGGAAAACTGGGTGCAGCAGAGTGGGGGCGATTTGATCGCACCGGCGTATCTGGCGCATTTTGCCGATCTGACGGAGAAGCGGTTTGCCGGCACCATGGAGGAATTCCAGGAAAACAGTATTGTTGCCACCAATGAAGATCTGTGGAATATGTATTATCAGACGGTGAATGATAAGGTACAGCCCGGCGGTTTCCTGATGGGGAAGAGCGGATTTATTTTCTATAAATCAGGGGGCGTTTCCGTTTATGACCTTGCTACTGTGCTGTGGATAGCAGACAAGGACGGAAATATCGTGCTGCCGGGGGACTATACTGTTTTTCATCATGAAAAAGAATGGGTGCTGGCAGATATGGCGGCGTGTTTTTCGGAGGAGGATCTGCAGAAGATCACACAGATAAAATGCGAGGCAATGAACAGACCGCCGTTTCCTGGTCACACCATAGAGTTGACAAAGTATGCCATCCAGGACGGTATCTGTTACCCGCTGCAGATCGTGGTGACGAAAGAGGACGGTGAGGTATTGATTTTTGAGGGGACACCGGATTTTGAAATTACAACCTCTGAACTCGTGACAGACGCATCCTATGAGTGGTGGGATGAGCCCCAGGACATTACCGATCCGAACTACCGGGAGATCAAAGAATACACCCAAAAGGTATTAGCCGGACATACCGCCGGAGAGAAATATGATGCCGCCAAAATGCTGTCCTCCTGGGGAAAGATCGGAAATAAATATCTGAAGACAACGCAGTATATCCTGAATGACGGGGAATACCTTCTCTGTAAAGGAGAACTTAGCGATTATGGATATTTTCTGCAGACAGTGATATGGCTTGGATGGGTAATCATTGCTGTGGCTGCGGTGTTCATAGCTGCCGTGGTAACTCTCCTTAGACGGAGAAAACTGCAAAAGGCAGAGTATGAACGGGCTATCACCAACGCGTTGGCTCACGATTATAAATCATCTCTCATGATCCAGCGGGGCTATGCGGAAAACCTGCTTTATGGCGTGGCAGAGGATAAGAAACCGCTGTACGAGCAGAAAATCATGGATGAGATCGATAAGATGGATCTGCGCACGGAGCGGCTGCTTTCCCTGTTCCGAGCCAATGCGGGCGGTCAGCCTGTCAGGGAGGAAGAGATCAATGTGGAGACGCTCTGCAGGGAGTTGATACAAAACTACGAGGAAGTGTCGCGGAAACGGGGACTGACATGGAAGTTTGAGGAGGGGGCGAGTAGAGAGACCAATCAGAATACCATTGACAAAGACTCCACCGGAAAATCTGCTCAGCTAACAGGAAAAGTATCATCAGAACCGCAAAGTAAGTCTATGATAATATTGGGGGATAAAGTCCTGCTCTCCATGGCTCTGGACAACCTGATCCATAATGCCTGCAAATATAGTCTGGCAGATTCTGAGATTTTGCTCCGCTTTACAAAGGACAGTCTGACCATTGAGAATAAATGGCAGCCGGTGGAGAAATTCCTGAAGAAGCCGGCGCTTTTCTGGGAACCTTATGTGTCCGGTGATGATGCCAGAACCACTAGAAATTCCGGAATCGGTCTTGCTGCAGCCAAGCAGATTCTGGAGCGCATGCATCTGAAACTTTCGGTAAAGGCGGATCGGGAGGAGATTGCATTTATGGTGAAAAAAGGGTCAAAAGGGAAAAAGGGTAAAGGGCCGAGCAGCAAAGTACTTTCCATGTTCCTGATGATGCTTGTGACGTTTTCAGGCTGTGGCATACAACACCAGGTAAGCATTCCTGCGGACGAGGTGCAGGTGGATAGAATATATTATTACGAATACAATGGCGCAGAGGGGATTTTCCTGTTAACTAAGGCTCCCTCTTATACGAAAGGTGGCGGCTGCGAGTGCAAGTACGGTAAAAAGGCGGTGAATCTGAATTATTATGCTGTCGCGGGTGGAAATAAAGTGGAAAACGATTCGGGAGAAGGCTATCTGTTTCAGTATGATCTGTCTGGACAGACCAAGCTGTTCTTAAACGGGAAGGAAGTGTGGAATGCCGAAAACAGTATTCCTACCCCAAATGTGCCGGCTTATGTGATCGAGGCGGCGAAACAGTCTGCTGCACAGAAACAGGGTGACTTGACTCACAACTACGGTTTCACATACGGGAGCAGGGAAGGCGAGATCTATATGAATGACGAAAACGGAGTTGTAATCACCTGGGATCTGGACGGAAATTTGCTCTCGGTGCGGGATGATTCGTATTTGCATGATTCCTATTGGGGTAAGTGAGGGAGAAGATACGATGTCCGTAAAGGAAAAATGGTCCTATTGTATTTTCATATTGCTCCTGTTATTTCTTTTGTATTGTGCCGGATAGGGTATGGTGTCTATCAGCATGGTTTCCCGGCATGGACGGGCAATCTATCTATAGAACATGAAGACAAAACCTATTGATTTTAGCTGTTTATGAGATTATAATCACCTAGAGGAGAAAAGTGTCCGTGGCGGAATGGCACTCAAATAACGTGTAAAGGGCATTTGATCATGGGCAGCCGCAGAACACTAAGGCGATATCCAATAGAGGGGATAAAATGGAAAACAGTATAGTTACGGAGTATAATGAATTTATGCGGGAAAACCGGATCAAGGTAAACCGGTATCTGAACACGGTTTTGTGGTTTTTCGTGATAACCGGTCCGGCAATAGCAGCCGGGA
>CADBNO010000221.1 GCA_902796105.1 uncultured Lachnospiraceae bacterium
ACTTCCTGATTGAAGGGAACGCCCAGATGATTGGCCAGAGTCAGACCGCCGGAGCCGGTGATCATGGGGTGAAGCGTCAGATCTCCCAGTTGCTCATAAGCTTTCTGCAACAGGGAATGCAAGGTCTCCCGAATATTGGCATAATGCCTTTCGTAGTCGGAAAATAAAATATGATGCTGATCATCCAAGATGGCAATCTTTACGGTGGTGGAACCGATATCAATACCGCAAGAAGCATGTATAGGGGTATTACTCATAAAATCAATCCTTCCTGAAAATCAAATACCCCGCAGCAAGCTGCGGGGTATCAAACTTGTTACGCAGCAGAGCTGCGGGGTATTTGACCCTCGCGACATTCGCCAAATTGACATGCAAGCATGTCACCTTGGCTCATTGCTCGCGGGAATAAAGCAGACCCGGAACATATGCAGGCACTGTTTTGCCTATAAATCCGCATAGTTACAAGCCTAATTGACATACTTAGTTAGTATACATCATTCATTTTTAAAATGCAACGAACAAAATGTGAAAGAAAAATATGGCAAAGATTAAATCTTTGTAAAAAATAGGCAAAAATAAAATTTGGTCAGTTTACTTATGATTCGAGCCATGTTAAAATGAAATGGAATTTGTGCAGAATAAGGCAGCGGTATCAGTGGGCATAAAGGCACGGATAAAAGAATGGAAATGAAAGAAATAAGAGGTTGTTATGAGTAAAAAGAACAAGTTTGATCTTGAACGGAAGTTCGGCAGGTATGCCATACCGAACCTGTCATTGATCCTGGTGATGTGTTATGTGGCCGGATATGTGATCCAGTTTATCAATCCGACGTTTATGCAATATCTGACATTGGATCCGTATCAGATCCTTCACGGGCAGGTGTGGAGGGTGTTCACCTGGCTGATCTGCCCGCCGGATTCCTTTGATGTCTTTACGATCATTATGCTGTTTTTTTATTACAGTATCGGTACAAATCTGGAGAGAACATGGGGAACATACCGTTACAATGTGTATATCTGGGGCGGTGTGCTGATCACCCTGATCGCGAGCTTTGTGTGCATGGGGGCATGTTACCTGTTTTTTGGTAAAGAGACGGTGGAAATGTTCGGGGAATTGTATAAATCCTACTATGGTGTGTCCTATGGTTCCGCCTATCGCAGTATGACAGATGCGGAAGCTTTTTTTGCCGCCGGTTCTGTGCTTTTCAGTACCTACTATATCAATATGTCCATTTTTCTTGCATATGCGGCGACGTATCCCGATAACGTGGTGCTTCTGATGTTCGTGGTGCCGGTAAAGGTAAAATGGCTGGGGATCATTTATGCGGCGATGCTGATCTTCCAGATGGTGCAATATTATGCGGCTGCGCCGATCGGGTGGTTCGGCATGGTGGCCATTGCGGCGTCTCTGTTGAATTTCCTGATCTTCTGGCTGCGGAGTAGAAATCTATCCTATTTGAGCCCGAAACAGGTGAAACGGAAGGTGGTATTTAAACAGCAGGTGCGCTCCGGTGAGAAGCAATCCGGACACAAATGCTGTATTTGCGGCAGAACGGATGCGGATTTCCCCGGACTGGAATTTCGGTATTGTTCGAAGTGTGCGGGAAGCTATGAGTATTGTCAGGATCATTTGTTCACACATGAGCATAAGGAACTGTAACACGTGAACTGTCATTTCATGACAGTTTCTAAGCTCTGAAAAAAGCCACGGCGGAATGGAGTCAATATGGATCAGGAAGTATTGTTTGCACAGAAGCTGCAGGAAGTGCGTGCACTTGCAAGAGAGCAGGGGAATTGTGTCAGCGAGGAACAGGTACAGGATGCGTTTGCGGAGCTTGAACTCTCAGGCGAACAGATGCAGCTGGTATATGATTATCTGTTAAAACATAAAATAGGTCTTGGACAACCCCTGGATCCGGACGATTATCTGACGGATGAGGAAAAGGATTATCTGCAGGGATATCTGGATGAGATCGAGGCGTTGCCTCAATATAGTGAAGGCGAGGTGCTGGCGCATACCATCTCGGCGATGGCGGGGGATGTCGGAGCACAGCAGCTGCTGACACAGATCTATCTGAAGGATGTGGCGGAGATCGCGAAGCTCTATGCCGGACAGGGTGCATATCTGGAGGATCTCATCGGCGAGGGGAATCTGGCGCTGTCCTTTGGCGTGGGAATGCTGGGAAGTCTGGAAAAACCCGAGGAAGCACAGGGCATGTTGGCCAAAATGATCATGGATGCCATGGAAGATCATATTGCCGAAAATGTGCAGAATAAAAAGGCGGATAAGAAGGCGGAGGATCATGTCAATAAGGTTGCGGATGCGGCAAAGGCGCTTGCAGAGGAGCTTCGCAGAAAAGTAACGGTGGAGGAACTTGCAAAGGAGAGCGGTATCAGCGAAAACCGGATCAGGGAAGCGATGCGGATCAGCGGATTTCAGATTGAGGATCTGGACGATGCGAACGATCAGGGGTGAGATCAGATTGGGGAGATGGCGGCGTGAATAAAGAAAACCGTACCGTATATGAAGATTTTAAGTATTGTATGCAGGATGTTTCTACCGTGTATGTGGGATGTAAGTACACAATGGATGAGATCCTTGCGGATGAATCTATTCCGTTTAAGTTTCAACTGGTGGTAGAACGCTATATTTTGCCGAAATCCGATCCGGAGGACACTCTGGAAACACATCTGTATTATCTGGAAGAAAAAAGTTTTCTGGTCAAAATATACCGGCAGATGAAGGCCAGAGTTAAGGTGAATTGTATTCACGAAAAAAAGCACCTGAACGGGCAAGTGACCAGAGAATATGTTACGAAGACCATGTCAGTGGAGCAATTGGCTCATCTGAGCGTAGCCGAGAAAGAGAAGATCGGTCTGGTGGTGCAGGAGCTATTGGTGAGCAAGCTTTCCCTGATGGGCTTTTAATGGGGCAGGGGTAAGGTTTTAGAACCTGTATGTTGCGGAGAAAATGAATTTGCGATAGAAGAGGATCCGAAAAGAAATTGAAGAAAATCGAAAAGAGAGGTTTTTAGGGTATGACGGAAAGAAAGTTTCCGGGCGCGGAGGGGATAAAAAAACTTTCGGCCTATGAGGTGATCGAGCAGAGAGAGATCGGGGATGTGAGCAGCATGAGTGTGCTGCTGCGCCATAAGAAGACCGGTGCGAAGGTTGCGCTTTTGGCAAATGATGATGAGAATAAAGTGTTTTATATCGGTTTTCGGACACCGCCCGCCAATTCTACCGGTGTGGCGCATATCCTGGAGCATTCGGTGCTGTGCGGTTCGAAAGAATTCCCGGTGAAGGATCCGTTCGTTGAACTTGTGAAGGGGTCGCTCAACACTTTTCTGAATGCGATGACCTATCCGGACAAGACCTTGTATCCGGTGGCGAGCTGTAATGAAAAGGACTTCCAGAATCTGATGCATGTCTATCTGGATGCGGTTTTTTATCCGAATATTTATCAAAAAGAGGCAATCTTCCGTCAGGAGGGCTGGCATTATGAACTGGAGGGCGAGGATGCACCGCTTGCGGTGAACGGCGTGGTCTATAATGAGATGAAAGGGGCCTATTCCTCGGCGGATGATGTGCTGGAGACAGCGATCATGAACTCCCTGTATCCGCATACGACTTATGGCGTGGAGTCCGGAGGCGATCCGGAGGTGATCCCGGAGCTTTCGTATGAGGAGTTTCTTGCATTTCATCGGAAATTTTATCATCCGTCCAACTGCTATATTTATCTGTACGGGGATATGGATATGGCGGAGAAACTGGAGTTTATCGACAGCCATTATCTGAGTGCATTTGAAGCACTGCAGGTGGATTCTGAGATCGGAAAGGAGACATGGGAGAACGAGGCTTCACAGCAGGCCACAGCTTCGGTGAAGACTATCGTAAAGGAATATCCGCTGAATGAGGGAGAGCCTGCGGATGAGAACACATATTTTTCTCTCAATCATTCGGTTGGGGACAGTACCGATAACGAGTTATGTATGGCGTTTGAAATCTTGGATTATGCGCTGTGCTCGGCACCCGGGGCTCCGCTGAAACAGGCGCTGGTCGATCGGGGGATCGGCAAGGATGTGTACAGTGTATGGGAAGGCGGTATCAGACAACCGTATTTCAGTGTGATCGCAAAGGGGACGACGCTGGATAAACAGGAGATCTTTCTGGAGACGATAGAAGAAGTGCTCCGGAAGATCGTGACGGAAGGGTTTGACGAAAAAGCTTTGCGGGCGGCGCTGAATTATTATGAGTTCAAGTATCGTGAGGCGGATTTCGACTCCTATCCGAAGGGACTGATGTATGGCCTTCAGATGCTGGACAGCTGGCTTTATGATGAAAGGAAACCTTTTGTGCACATAGAGCTTTTGGATGTGTTTGCTGCATTAAAGGAAAAGGTAAAAACGGGATATTTCGAGACGCTGATCCGAAAGTATCTGTTGGAGAATCCACACCGCACCATGGTGATCCTGAAGCCGGTAGAGGGACTTTTGGCGCAAAAAGAAGAGGAGCTGGTGAAGCGGCTTGCGGAGAAGAAGGCGGCGTTGTCCGCTGAGGAGATCCGTCAGATCATGGAGACGGAAAAGGAACTGCGTAAATTTCAGGAAACGGAGGATGATCCGGAGAATCTGAAAAAGATACCGCTTTTGGAACGAAAGGATCTGAAAAAAGAGGCGACAGCTCCTGTCTGGGAAGAGCGGATGCTGGGTGACACGAAGTTGCTTTATCATAATCTGGATACCAACGGTATCGGATACCTGCGGCTGATCTTTAACCTGGATCATATTCCCGGGGAGTATGTGCGGTATATCGGGATTTTTAAGGGCTGCCTGGGACTTTTGAATACAGCGAACTACAGTTACGGGGATCTGTTCAACGAGACCAATCTGGTCACCGGCGGCATGGCGGCGGTGAACAATGCCTACAGTCAGGTGTATGATCCGGACAGCTGTACGCTGACGCTGGAATTAAAGACGAAAGTGCTTTATGCGAATCTGGGGAAAGCGATAGATCTGATGAAGGAGATCATGCTGACCAGTGATTTTACAGACGAAAAACGTCTCAAGGAGATTCTGGCGGAGGCAAAGTCGCGGATGCAGGCACAGATGATGACAGCCGGGCATTCTGTGGCGGCTGGCAGAGCTTTGGCTTACGGAAGTGTGTCCGGTATGCTCAGTGAGGAACTGTCAGGCATCCCGTTCTATCGTCTGGTGGCGGAATGCGAGGGGAATTTTGCTGCACGGAAAGCGGAGCTGATCAATAAAATGCAGACGCTTGAGAAAATGATCTTCCGTCCGGAGAATCTGATGGTGGATTTTGTGGGAGCAGAAGCGGAGCTTGACCGATTGCAGGCGCCCATAGATGCATTGAAAAAGGCGATGCACACGGAACCGGTTGAGAAGGAAGTCTATAGACCTGTTCCTGTCCGTTTGAATGAAGGCTTTATGACGGCCGGGCAGATCCAGTATGTCTGCCGCGCCGGGAATTTTGCCAGGAAAGGGTTGGCTTATACCGGGGCATTGAGAGTGCTACGTGTGATGATGGGATATGAATATCTATGGGTAAATGTCCGGGTAAAGGGCGGTGCTTACGGCTGCATGTGCCGGTTCGGCAGGACCGGTGAGAGCTATTTTGTCTCCTACAGAGATCCGAATCTGCAGAAAACGCTGGATATTTATGAAAAGGCTGCAGATACCATCGCGGCCTATGAGGCGGATGAACGCACCATGACCCAGTATGTCATAGGCGCGATCAGCGATCTGGATGTACCGATGAATCCGGCAGCGAAGGGGTTGTACGGGCTCAGTGCCTATATGACCGGACTGAACCCGGAGATCCTGCAGAAGGAAAGAGATGAGATCCTGTCTGCTACCGCGGAGGATATCCGCAGTCTGGCAGCTTATATCCGGGCGTTCCTGGAGGATGATTTCCTTTGTGTGGTCGGTAATGCCGGCAAATTGAAACAGGAAGAAAAACTTTTTATGAAATTGGAGAACCTTTTTGCTTAAACTGCGTCTTAGATAGCAGAGGCAACAAAATGATCAGTTGCAGGCAAAGGGAGGATGAGTATATGAAAAAGTGGAAACAGTATCTGAGTGCGGGACTTTGTGCGGTTTTGTTATGCAGTGCGGCAGCCTGCGGTTCGAAGGCGGACAGCAGTGAGCCGGCGCTTCAGAGTTACACAAGTTACACAAACGGAGCGGCGATGTCAAAGAGTAAGAGCGCTGCCGCTGAAGCAGCCGGATATGGGTTCGCTGCAGACAGCTATGATTCTTATGCGATGGTTGAGGAGTCTGCTATGGCGGATAACGGAGGAAACCTGAGCGCTCCGGCCGCACAGAGCGGCGGTACGGATAAGGTGACGGAATCCCAGAGCGCCAGTGAGCAGAATGCGGCGCGTAAGCTGATCCGGAATGCAAGCCTGTCTGTGGAAACCAAGGAATTTGATGCGTTTCTTGCTTCTGTAGAAGAGCAGGTAAACGCACTCGGCGGCTATATTGAGAGTATGGATACCTATAACGGCAGCCGATACAGTTATAATCAATATAACAGCGCGGTGAAACATTCCAACCTGACGGCCCGTATTCCGCAAAAGAATCTGAACCAGTTTCTGGATGCTGTATCCGAGGCGGGAAATGTTACCAACCGTAACGAGAGTGTTGAGGATGTGACATTGACGTACGTGGACATGGAGAGCAGGAAGAAATCTTTGCAGACGGAGATGGACCGCCTGCAGGAGTTTCTGGAGAAAGCGGAAACGCTGGAAGACATCATCACTCTGGAGGATCGGATGTCTACCGTGCGGTATCAGCTTGAGAGCATGGAGTCTCAGCTGCGCACATACGACAATATGGTCGATTATTCCACGGTACATATGAATATTCAGGAAGTAAAGGAACTGACGCCGGTCATTGAGGAAGAGGAGACCGCATGGGAGCGCTTTGTCAACGGCTTCAAGGAGAGCGTGGAGGATGTAAAGGACAGTTTTGTGGAATTTGTGATCTGGATCGGTATCCACATTCCTTACTTTGTGGTGTTTGTTATCTTTGCTTTGATTGTCGCGTTGATCCTCAAAGCTATTGTGCGCGGAAACAGGAAGAAAAAAGCAGCAAAATCCTCGGCGCCGGAACAGGCAAACGGGCAAAAAACAATTCAGAACAGGCCGGCAGATCAGACGCCGGAAGAAAGTGAGAAAAATAAGTGATGCAAGAAAGCGGTACACCTGCTAATTTTAGATCCGGGTTTGTAACCCTGATCGGCCGTCCTAATGTGGGAAAATCCACGTTGATGAATCATCTGATCGGACAAAAGATCGCGATCACCTCGAATAAGCCGCAGACGACACGGAACCGGATACAGACCGTATTAACGCTGGAGGATGCGCAGATTGTTTTCCTCGATACGCCGGGGATCCATAAATCCAAAAACAAGCTCGGAGATTACATGGTCAATGTGGCGGAGCGCACCTTGAATGAAGTGGATGTCGTTCTCTGGCTGGTGGAGCCGACAAATTTCATCGGGGCAGGGGAAAGGCATATCATTGAACAGCTGAAAAAGACCAGAACGCCGGTGATCCTGGTCATCAACAAGACAGACACGGTAAAGCGGGAGGAAGTGTTTTCGTTTATTGATACCTACAGGCAGGAAATGGAATTTCAGGAGATCGTTCCTGTATCCGCTTTGAAGGGAGACAATACGGAGGAACTGGTGCGGTGTATTGTCAAATATCTGCCATACGGTCAGCCTTTTTATGATGAGGATACGGTGACGGATCAGCCAATGCGGCAGATCGTGGCGGAATTGATCCGGGAGAAGGCCTTGCGGCTTCTGGAGGATGAGATTCCGCATGGCATTGCAGTCAGTATCGAGAGCATGAAAGAGAGGGGAAGCATCTGCCATATTGAGGCTACGATTATCTGTGAAAGAGATTCTCATAAGGGCATCATCATCGGCAAGGGTGGGCAGATGTTGAAAAAGATCGGTTCCGCTGCAAGGCCGGATATCGAGGATCTGTTGGAGATGCAGGTGAATCTGCAGCTCTGGGTCAAGGTAAAAAAGGACTGGCGGGACAGTGATTTTCTCTTGAAAAATTTCGGTTATGATCCGAAAGAGGGAAAAACAAAGGAGTAATGCGAAACAGGCTGCATAATTCAGGGAGGAAGTGCAGAACCTATCTGTGTACGACATGAGAGATACAGGCAGGAGGAAATGCACATGCAGACGGAACAGTATTGGCGGCAGTTTGAAACCTCAGGAAAAATTGAGGACTACTTATCTTATAGAAGTTTGTATCAGGAGAATGACAGCCGGCGGATCCAAGGGATTGCCGGCTGTGAGTCCGATTATCGGGAAAGGGCGGAACATGCAGGGGATCATCGACGTGACGGGGATGATTTTAAAACAGTCACCCATGGGTGAGTATGACAGAAGGGTATGCGTGCTGACAAAGGAGAGAGGGAAGATCTCTGCGTTTGCAAAAGGGGCAAGAAAGCCGGGGAACAGGCTGGCGGCGGCGACTAATCTTTTTGCTTTCGGGACGTTTAAGCTATATGCCGGAAGAAGCTCTTACACGATGACGGACGCGGAGATCGGCAATTATTTTGAAAATCTGATGGCAGACTATGAAGGGGCATATTACGGGATGTATTTTACGGAGATAGCGGATTACTATACCCGGGAAAACAATGACGAGAGGGAGATGCTGAAGCTTTTGTATCAATCGCTGAGGGCGCTGGGGGCTGAAAGTCTGCCCGATCCGTTAGTCCGGTGTGTATTTGAACTGAAATCCATTGTCATCAACGGAGAGTTCCCCGGTGTGCCGGCAGACCGGAAACTGGCAGAGTCCACGAGATATACACTGGAATACATCGCAGCCAGTCCGGTGGAAAAGCTTTATACATTTACCGTGAAGGAGGAAGTTCTTGGCGAATTGCAGCAGATCGCGCGGGAATATATGGGTCGTATTGTGGGTCATAAATTCAAAAGTCTTGAAATACTGGAAACGTTGTGTTAGAATTTGATATAGTTTGTTGACAGACAGACTGTTCTGTATGGATGATTCAGTTAGGAGAGGCGGATGAGAGCATTACATAATCGAAAATGGACAGGGCTTTTCCTGGCAGGTTTGATACTTTTATCCGGATGCGGCAATGGGGCGAAGGTGCCTGATACGATCACAGAAAGCAGTCTCGTGATCGATGCGGACGGAAGTGTCACGGCACATATCGTCGATGTGTTTGACAGGGAATACTACAGTGTGGATGACTTGAGCCTCATGGCGCAAAAGGAAGTACAGGCGTACAATCAGAAACATGCGGATAAGCCGAATGCCGTGACGCTTCTGAATATAGGAGCTGTGGAGGAACAGAGGGATTCGGTGATCGTGTCCTATCGGTTCCGTGATAGCGAATGCTATACGGATTTCATGGATCAGAAGCTGTACTATGGGACTGTTGCCGGGGCTGCGCAGAACAGTTACGATTTTGTACAGATGAACCGGGTGCTTTATGCGCCGTCCGGTGAGAGCAGTATTGTCTCAGGGAAACTTACGGACAGTGCGGAAAAGCTGTCGGTGAAGCATGTGATCCTGCTGGAGGAGCCGATTTGTGTCTATTGTCCGTACAAAGTAAAGTATGTCAGTGATAATGTGAGCATTAAGGAGGATGGAAGCGTCGATACAACGGCCGTGTATGCGGATAAATATCCTGTTGTGATCGTGCTTGACAGATAGAGGAGGAAAGAAAGATGGAAAAGACATTAGAGAAGATTGTGGCATTGTCCAAGGCGAGAGGTTTTATCTACCCGGGTTCCGAGATTTACGGTGGTTTGGCGAATACGTGGGATTACGGCAACCTTGGCGTGGAGTTGAAGAATAATGTAAAGCGCGCCTGGTGGCAGAAATTTGTGCAGGAGAACCCTTATAATGTAGGTGTGGATTGTGCGATATTGATGAACCCGCAGACATGGGTGGCCAGCGGACATCTGGGCAGCTTCTCCGATCCTTTGATGGATTGTAAGGAGTGTCATGAGCGTTTCCGCGCCGATAAGGTGATCGAGGATTTCTGCGCGGAGAAGGGGATCGCGCTGGAGAGCAGCGTAGATGGCTGGGAGCAGGAGAAAATGCAGAATTTCATTAAAGAACATGAGATTCCCTGCCCTTCCTGCGGTAAACATAATTTTACCGATATCAGACAGTTCAACCTGATGTTCAAGACCTTCCAGGGAGTAACGGAAGGGGCAAAGAGTACGATCTATCTGAGACCTGAGACGGCACAGGGTATTTTTGTAAACTTTAAGAATGTGCAGAGAACTTCCAGAAAGAAGCTTCCTTTCGGAATTGCGCAGATTGGTAAATCCTTCCGAAATGAGATCACGCCCGGTAATTTTACATTCCGTACCAGGGAGTTCGAGCAGATGGAGCTGGAGTTCTTCTGTAAACCCGGGACAGATATGGAGTGGTTCCAGTACTGGAGAGGGTTCTGCCGTGACTGGCTGCTTTCTCTGGGCATCAAGGAGGACGAGATGCGGCTGCGCGACCATGATCAGGCGGAGCTCAGCTTTTACAGCAAAGGTACGACGGATATTGAGTTCCTGTTCCCGTTTGGCTGGGGTGAATTGTGGGGAATTGCGGACAGAACCGATTATGACCTGACTCAGCATGCAAATACATCCGGCGAGGACCTGACGTATTTTGACGATGAGACCAATGAGAAGTATATTCCCTATGTGGTGGAGCCTTCGCTGGGGGCGGACCGCGTAGTGTTGGCATTCCTCTGTGCTGCTTATGACGAGGAGGAACTGGAGGGCGGTGATATGAGAACCGTGCTGCGTTTCCATCCTGCACTGGCACCGGTGAAGATCGGCGTGCTTCCGTTGTCCAAGAAGCTGAACGACGGCGCGGAGAAGATTTATACACAGCTGTGCAAGAAGTACAATTGTGAATTTGACGACAGAGGAAATATCGGGAAGAGATATCGTCGTCAGGACGAGATCGGAACACCGTTCTGCGTGACTTACGATTTCGATTCTGAGACGGACAACTGCGTGACCGTCCGATTCCGTGACTCTATGGAGCAGGAGAGGGTTGCCATTGATCAGCTTGATGCATATTTCGCTGACAAGTTTACATTCTAAAGAAAATGGGTGGGGAGCAGAACTGTTTTCTGCTCTCCTTTCGCATCTTAAGGCAGTATCGATAAAATGGAGAAGGATATGGAGAAAAAGCAGTGTTTTTTGATCCTGGGGATTGATCAGACTACGGATCAGAACCGGATAAAAAAGGCATATCGGGATAAACTTGCGGTGACCAACCCGGAGGACGATCCGGAAGGCTTCAAGCGTCTGCGCGAAGCATATGAGAGCGCCTGTGCTTATGCGCAGGAACCGGAAGGGGAAGACGGGCAGGGGGTACTGACTGATGATACTCCGTCCGGGTTGTGGGCTGCGCGTGCTGCGGAAATCTACAGCAGCTTAAAGGCACGTACGGATGTGGCGTGTTGGGAGAAGCTGTTTGAGGACGAATTATTCCAATCTCTGGAAGAGGAAGAGAATTGCAGAAATAAATTGCTTCGGTTTATCATGGAACATTTTCGCCTGCCGAGTGAGGTGTGGAGGCTGTTCGATAAAAAGATGGGACTGACGAATGCGGCGGCAGAGCTCAGAGAGCTTTTTCCGGCAGATTTTATCAATTTTGTGCTGAGTCGCTGCGAGCGCGGGGAAGAAATTGTGTTTGCGCAGTTCGAGGGAGCTGACGACGCGGATTATGATCTGTTCATGAATTATTACGATGATTGCTGGCAGGCGATCCAGGACGGAAACTTAGGTGAGGCCGAAAAACTTCTGGAGGAAGCCGGCAATCTGATGATCTATCATCCCTGTATGGAGATCTGCAGAGCACAGATGTACATGAAGCAGGGAAAAGAGCAGGAAGCAACTGAGCTTATGGAGTCTTTGCTGGCGCGGTATCCGGAAGATGAGATGATCGGATATCACACGGCTGAGATTTACTGGAAACAGGAAATGGCTGATAAGGCGGCGAAGGTCTATCAGGGGTTGAAGTCACGCAATGAAAAGCATTATATGGCCAATGTGCGCCTGACGCAGTGGTATTATGACACGGGCGCTTATCAGGAGGCCAAAAAGTGCGCGGAGGCGGTTCTTTCCGCAGGGGCGGACGATGCTTTTATGGAAACGCTGGCTAAGGTGAACGCGAAGCTGGAACAGGGACTTTGGGACCGGTGGAAGAAGGAAAAAGACTGGGAGGCTGCTCTGGAGCTCTGCTGGTGTTATCTGCAGGATGGAGCGACCAGCAAGGGACTGCGGCTGGCAAGAGATATCAAAACCTATATCACGGAGGAAAAGCAGGCGGAGTATACCGGACTGTTAGCCAAGCTTTTGGTGGAGCAGGCGGATTATGAGGACGCTATTGCTATGTCAACTGTCTGGGAGAAGAAGCTGCAGGAGAAAATGCAGAAGGATGAGACGGATGAGGAACGCAAAAAGGATCAGGACCGTGTGCGCCAGTCTTATATGATCCGTATGCAGTCTTACCGGTTCCTTGGCTATAAGGATAACAAGATGTTTGCCAAAGCGATCGAACAGATCGAGGCGGTGGAGAGCGGAAGCGCAAAAGATGTCGGGCTTATGATCGATAAGGCACAGATCCTGATGGAGATGGAGGAGTACGAGCGAAGTCTGGAAATATCGTTGGGACTGATACAGGATTTTCAGGTTTATGCAGCCGCTGCCAGTGCACTGGAGGTTTATCGCAGGGAGCTGGACGCCGGTGGCGTTGTGCAGAACGCAAGGCTTTGTATCCAGAAATTTCCCTCTTATATTCGGGCTTATGAGCACCTGGCAAAGGTGTATCTGGACCTGAAGCAATACGATCAACTGGAGCAGGTTTTGGCGGAGGCGGAACAGAATAAGATTGAGAGTGTTTTTTTGGAGGCATATCGTTACCAGATGACTCATACGGTACCTGAAGCGGATGAGGTCAATAAAAAACTGGATGTCTTTCAAAAAGAATACCAGGACAGGGTAAAGAGGGGGGAAATGGCTTTCTATGAAAAAGGTCTGCCTCTGATCACAGAGTATCTGTACTGGTATCCCGGCGTGTATATGCTGGGGAGGCGGGCAGCTTTTTATAAGGATGCCATGCAGTATGAAAAGGCTCTTGCGGATTATGATCGTGCACTGGGGGAGGAACCCGGTGAAGCATATCTTCACAGTAATATGAGCTATATTTACAGAAGGCAGGGCGATCATGAACGTGCGCTGTATCATATCAAGCTGGCTATCCTTTATGCAGAGGACGGGGAATGGAAGAATATCCTGCACTGCTCGATGGCGAAGATCTATATGCTGTTAGGTGACAATGAGCAGGCATATGCGAATTTTGCCTATTATGAGAGCCAGTCGGATCAGGACACGAGCCACTATCACGATATGGCAGAATGCCTCGCCCGGTTGCACAGACCTGAGGAGGCGGCGAAGAAGCTTGCCGCGTATTACCGGAAGTCCAATACGGAGTTTTATGACGGGTACCGGAAGTCATTGACTGAGATGTGGAACACTGCCGGCGACTATGATCGTGTCCGTCAGGTTCTGGATGCGTGGAAGAGAGAACAGAAGATTCCGAATCCCGGCGCGGGCAGGATCAAGGAAGTGTTGGGAATCAGAAATCATGTGACCAATGACACGATCGATTATTACTGCATGGAAGGCTGGGAGGCTCTGCGCACCGGAGATGGCAAGACTGCCATTACAATGTTGACCGAACAGGTCAGACTGGTGGAGCAGCAGAACAGAGAGTCAAAGAATGGTCTGGAGGATCTGATCTTTGCGGCAATCCTGCACGGCGCTGTGGAAACCGGTCAGAAGTATGCCAGAAAATTGCAGGCATGGATGCAGAAGGACGAGAAAAAAGCGGTCAGCTATTATCATGATATGCCGAAGGGCAAGATCATGCAGAAGTTTTTGGCATTCTATTTTGAGAAGAGCGATGAATGGCTGCAGGAGCTTCTGGATCAGGAGAAGGGCTGCGCAGTCTGTGACTTTTGTCTGTTGCAGCGCTGCAAGGAGCTGGAGGCAGCGAAGATCCTGCTTTTGAGAAGGCAGGGTAAGCTGGTCGAAGCAAAGGCGCGTCTGGCTTCTGATCTGGAAGTACAGCCCTATGATGAGTATATGCAGGCAATTGCAGCGGTGCTGAAGTAATTGTAGGAGAGAAAGGTATAAATATAAGGATGATTGTTGGAATTGATCTGGGGACCACCAATAGTCTGGTGGCATATTTTACAGAGGACGGGCCGAAAATAATTCCAAACAGGCTGGGGAAGAATCTGACGCCGTCTGTAGTGAGTGTGGACGAAAACGGCACGGTATATGTGGGAGAGACCGCAAAAGAGAGGATGAGTCTTTATCCGGATTCGGTTGCGGAGACCTTTAAGCGCAGTATGGGAACCGAGCGCACATATAATCTGAGCGGGCACCAGTTTAAGCCGGAGGAACTTTCCAGTTTTGTGCTGCGGGCGTTAAAGGAGGATGCGGAAGTTTTTCTGGGTGAAGAAGTGACCGAAGCGGTCATCAGTGTGCCGGCTTATTTTGATGATAAGAGAAGAAAGGCAACCAAGCGCGCCGGGGAACTGGCCGGATTAAAGGTGGAACGAATGATCTCGGAGCCCACGGCTGCCGCTGTGGCATATGGGCTTTATGACAAGACCCAGGACACCCGGTTTCTGGTGTTTGATCTGGGCGGAGGCACTTTTGATGTGTCGATCCTGGAGCTGTATCACAATATCTTAGAGGTTCGTGCGGTTGCCGGAGACAATTACCTCGGCGGAGAGGACTTTACGCAGGAGATGGCCAGACTTTTTCTCAAGAAAGCGGATATGCAGCTTGCGGATCTGAATGAAAAAGAACAGGTGCGTCTGGATAATGCGGCGGAGAAGGCAAAGCGGGAACTGAACGATCAATCCACAGTGACCATGAGTTTCCTTTATCAGGAGGAGAAAAAGGAAGTGCAGATCACTGCAAAGGAATATGAGGAAGCCTGTGAGGAGCTTTTGGGGAAGATCCGGGAGCCGGTGAAAAAGAGTCTTGCGGATGCGAAGCTGAAGCTTTCGGATATCGACGAGATCCTGCTGATCGGCGGCGCGACAAGGCTTTCCATCGTGCGGGATTTTCTGATCCGTTTGTTCCGGAAATTCCCGGACACCAAGTTAAATCCGGATGAGACGGTTGCTTTGGGCGCGGCGGTGCAGGCAGCCATGAAGGAGCGCAGGGAGGAAGTCAAGGAGGTCATCCTCACGGATGTATGCTCGTTTACCCTGGGAACGGAAGTGGTTGTGGAATATGATGAGGGAAAATTCGAGGACGGCAGATTCTGCCCGATCATTGAGCGGAACACTGTGATCCCTGCCAGCCGGACAGAGCGCCTTTATACGGTGCGCGATAATCAGACTTCCGTGAGAGTGCGGGTTCTGCAGGGAGAGAGCCGCTTTGCCAGAAATAATCTCTATCTGGGTGAACTGGAGATCGAGGTGCCGAAAGGACCTAAGGGGCAGGAGTCGGTGGATGTGACCTATACCTATGATATCAATTCGCTTTTGGAGGTGGAGGTGAAGGTAGTATCTACCGGGATTTCCAAGAAGATGATCATCAAGGGCGACGCAAACCAGATGACTGAGGAAGAAATCCAAAAGCGTATGGAGGAATTGGCTTATCTGAAGATCCAGCCCAGAGATTACGAGGAAAACCGTCTGGTGCTGCTTCGGGCCGAGCGAATGTACGAGGAGTCTTTAGGGGAGCGCAGGCAGAAGCTGGATCACTATATCACAAGGTTTGAGGCTGCGCTGAAAAAAGGGGATCACGAGGAAATTCAGGATGCGCGGGAGGAATTGAATGCACTGATCTCTGATGAGGATGATCTGTAAGCGTGCGGAGAAATGGAGTTTTCCAATCGGCGCGGTTTGCCGGGTTGGAAATCCTGTGGTGTGGAAATGGAGAAAATGTATTATGAGTATAGAACTGAAGTGCGGTTCCTGTGGGAAAAAACTGCTGTCCTATGAGGCCCGGGAGAGAAAATACGGCCCTCTTATAAAGACGTGTAAGAAATGCGGAGCAAAATATCTGGATCCCAGATATCATGAGCTGGCGGTGGACGGCATCCCGGAGGATGTGTTTGGCATTCCGCAGTATCTGGTG
>CADBNO010000222.1 GCA_902796105.1 uncultured Lachnospiraceae bacterium
AAATTGACCGTATCCTCCCGCATACTGTTCCATTTGGTGAGCAGCATTTCCTTGGTGAAATAAACCTCACAGGAGAACAACTCCTCATTATATCGGATATAGTGACTGACAGATTCGTTTTTGAACTTCGGTGTACCATGGTCACTATACATCCACATATCTTCTTTCCGGTAGGTTTCCGCCAGCTCCAGATAATAGGAGTCAGCCGGAAACATCTCCTTTAACGGTGCTACACTGGAATGACATCCCGGCAGATCTCCGGAAAAGAAATTGGTATATTTTTCCACCTGATCCAGCACCATTGCCGAAAGGTCTTTCGGCATCTCGCTTTCTGCAAAAGCCGTGACCTCGACATGCGTCAACTTATCCTGCTCCTCTATATCCATCGCCACACTGTTGCCACCTTTATCGTATACGGTGATTTCCGGCTTGCAGATCAACCCGTCGATCCGATAGGCAGCAAATTCAGGCACCTCCACATATGCCGCAGCATATGCAAATTCCTCCGGCACTTTGGCTTCTCCGGTCTGTTCGGCTCCGCCCACAGGTATCCCGTTCACATATACCGGATACCCCGCCGGTGCCACGATCTCTACCGAATGATCTGCCTTAAGCACCTCGAGCTCCACGGTATCCAGATCCCACGTACTGATCGTCAAAAGCCGCAGAAAAGGTTCTGCTGCTACTTCCTTCAGCGTAACGGTTCCAATAGCTTCATCATCGGCATAGAGCACATACCGCGGAGCCGCCGGATCCTGATATCCCGCTGCCGTCCCGTAAGAGATTGCCTTTCCGTCTATTCTGCTCTGATAAACCGCTGCATAGTCATCTGCTGTTTCATAGGGGGATATTTCCCCAATCTGCAGATACTCCCTGAAACCTTCCTGTCGGAAGCGCTCCACGATGCTGTCCATCGCTCGCGCCGGCTGGCTTTCTTCAAACCGTACCAATCCCCGTTTTACATAGGATCCGACGCCGATCCAGAACAGAACCATCGTGATCACAAAAATAAAATACAGACACCAAAATAAGGAGAATTGTTTTCTCTTAGCCATCACCTCGCTCCTTTCCGCTCCACCACAAACCCTGTGGGAAGCCTCCACGAGGAGGTCGAATAATAAAGTGTCACGCTGGTCATCTTGTATTCCCCGTCATAATACATGGCAGAAGAGCTGCCGCCATCCAGATTGGCCGCATTCACAGCGCCATATTCCTGCATGATGTTCAACAGATCCGCAGCTGTGGCCCCCAGATGACCCGAAGCTCCTCTGCCGTCTGTCACCAGCAGAAGCACTGTTCCATCCGCTCTCTGTCCGATAACGGTACGCGGGTTTGCCCCGCTTCCGCTTCCGTTGATCTGCCGTACATTTCCGTTGATGATCAGCTTGGTAAAATGATTGCTGTCCTTATCGATCTCATCCCGAAAGCTCACGGCATCCCGGATCCTCTCGTCTTTGATCATCTGCGCCGTCTCTGCGGAAGTCATGCCCCCCACATCCTTGATCACCAGAATGTCGTCCTCATTGAAACCAACCATGACATCCCCGGGCTTGGGTTCATTATATTGGATCTCGCCTTCACATACAGTGATCCCCTTAGGTCTTCCGCCCCAGTTCCCTTCAGAATAATACTCTCCTCCATTAACACCTGCCACCGCATCCGCCTGCTGCACCAATTCTTCCAGAGTCAGACCGTTCTTGCTATGGTTCAAGTCAGACCATGGATATATCGTGGCAAGTTTGACCTGCGAGGGATCTTTCACCAACATCAACTTCGCCATATAGCCGCGTCCGGTCATCTCCACTAACGCAATGCCGTTTTCATCAAAATCAAACTCCGGCTCTGCATCCATTTCTTCCATTTCCTCATCCTTTGCCGCAACAACAATGAGATCTGTATTGACCTCCTCCACCGTCTGTTCCATAGCATTGCGGTTGACGATCTCATTGATCTCCTCCTCCGTATAATACCAGGAGGCGAGGAACTGCAGCATTCCGGTTTCCAGGATCGTCGACACAAAGAGTTCTCTGGCCGTCTGTGACGGTCCCCTGCAGATACAATACAGGGTGTAATATATTCCGCCAAAGGTCACCAACAAGAAAGTCAGAAGCACCAACAGAATGCGCTGTACTGCTTTCTTCACCTTTCGCGCTCGTTTCACTTTTGTTCTGCTCATTTTGATACATTCCTCTTCTCTTTCTGCCCGTCCGCCCCCCGCTCTCCGGCGAAGACCCATGCCTGCTGGATCCGGAAGCTGATCAAAAACAGGAACAGATCCACCACGATCTTGATCCCCACTTCCAGCAGGGATCCTGCATCACAGATCCGGCTCAGCAGATATACGAGACCGTAGGAACATGCCGTCTGCACAACGCAAAGCATATAATATCGCACAATAGACTGCTTTACCGGCACTTTTGCATGAAAGACCGCCTTCCGGTTCAGCGTGTAGTTGAACATGGATGATACTGCTCTGGCCAGAAATGTTGCCCAGAAAAGTTTCACCCCGCGTGTCATAAACGGCTCCAGTCCAAACACCAGAACGGAAAAGATCAGGTAATCGACTACACAGGAGGCCGCCGAACTGAACACAAACGCAAAAATGATCCGGTAAATCTTGAAGGAGTCCACAATGGGTCGGAAATGTGTAGACTGATTCTCCTCAATATAGACTGTCTCAATCTCTACCTCCCGAAAGCGGATCCGAGCACGTTTCAGTTCCAGGATCATCTCCGTTTCATATTCAAAACGCTCTCCCCTGACCTCACACATCTGTGCAAGATACTGCGCGGGAATCGCCCTGAGCCCGGTCTGTGTATCCGAAAGCCGGATGCCGCATAATAAACGGAACACCATGCTGGTACTGATATTGCCGAACCGGCTTTTCCACGGCACATCGGGCTGTCTGAAATTCCGGCAGCCAAAGATCACCTCATTCGTCTCAACCATTTTCTCTGCACAGGCACGAATATCTTTCGGACGATGCTGGTCATCCCCGTCTACCGTTACCACGCCGCAGCCATCCGGGCGATGCTCCTTTACATATGCGAACGCCGTCTTTAACGCTCTTCCCTTTCCCTTATTCACTTCATGCGTCAGCACCGTCACTTCCGGATGCCTTGCTGCCTCCGCAAATGGTGCCATATGTGCCTCATCGCTGCCGTCATTGACGATCACGATATCGTCAAAACCTGTCTCAAGCAATCCGGTTACCACCCGGTTCAGCTTCTCATCCGGATTCAGCGACGGTAAAACAACCGTAATACCCTTCATTTCTTTTCTCCGTCTCGGATCAACCCCGTATTCCGAATCTACTCTTTCGTAACTACAATTAAATATCTTAGCATTATTTCCGGAAAAAAACAACCTGTATCCCCCCTCTTTCCTATATTTACATTCTATGCTATACTCATAGAAGATCCGTTTTTCATCGATCGTCTTTATCACCATTGCTTTTTGCGATCGGTTCACTTTATCGGTCACCTGTACAAGAAATCAAGCGAGGTTTGTTTATGAGAAAATACATTTATTCCGGATTCCTTTTTATCTGGGCATTATTGTTGCCTGCTTTCTCCGCAAACGCAGAGGAATTGACTCCCCGCGTTGCTAAAGACGGGCACACCATTACCGTGACCGCATCAGATGCCTCTTCCATCGGTTCCGTATATATCAAATGGGATAAACCTGTTCAGCCCTATGAACTGCAGACAGACACAGAGACACTCTCCGGCGGAGAAAACGGTTTTCTGCATGAGTATATCCCTCTGGACACCCCGAGTGCAAGCCTGACATTCTCTCTGCCCGCCGAAAAGACCATGGGCATCTATGAGATCCGTATCTTCAGCGACCAAAATGTCCCTGATGATGTGCAGATCTGGGAACCGCCCTGCGATCGTGCAGACATTCTGCTCATCTCCGCACATTCCGACGATGAAATTTTATTTATGGGGGGTGTTATGCCTACATATGCCGCCGAGCAGGGCGCAAGAGTTCAGGTTGCGTACATGACTGAATTCTGGACCACCACCCCTGTGCGCGAACACGAGAAACTTGACGGACTTTGGACAGATGGTCTGCGCACCTATCCGGTCTGCGGCAATTTCAAAGATATTTATGTCGCTGATCTGGAAGCTGCCCAAACCCGCTATGATCTGGATGCCATGACCGACTATGTGACAGAATTGATTGACCGGTTTCGCCCTCAGGTGACGGTAACTCATGATTTCAACGGGGAATACGGACATGGCTTCCATCAGCTCACCGCCAAAGCGGTGGCCCAGGCTCTGGAACAGTCCAACCACGTGGTTTCCAAAGCCTATTTCCACCTCTATCCCGAAAATAAGATCCGCATGGACCTGAATATTCCTCTGGCATCCATGGGCGGCAAAACCGCTCTGGAAGCCGCCAAAGAGGCCTATCTGAAGCATGTGTCCCAACAGTGGTGCTGGTTTTATGTATCCGACAACTATAAATACAGCTGTGCCGACTTTGGCCTTTACCAGACTACCGTGGGAGCCGACACCACAGACAGCATGCTTGACCACATTGTTTTGTACGATGAACAGGAACGAATGGAACAGGAACGATTAGAACAGGAACGAATGGAACAGGAACGGCTGGAGCAGGAAAGACTGGAACAGGAGCGACTGGCTGCCCAAAAAGCCGAACAGGAAAGACTGGAACAGGAGCAACTCGAACAGGAACGGCTGAAACAGGAAGAAGCCCAACGTCAGGCTAAAGAGCGCAAACAGCAATATCTGCTCCTGGGTGGCTGTGTTCTCCTCCTGTCAGCCATTACCCTCGCCGTGATCAATCGCCTCCGCCGGCACAGGTAGACGCCCAGGCGGACTATCGTTCTTTCTCCATCTGCGCATGAACCGTCTCCTGCTGCTTCAGGGGCAGTCAGGTCGTCTGCTCCAATTTGCGGTAAGTGAAGAAATACATGGTAAAAAAGCTCGCACAGCCTCCCAGCAGATTGGAGATTGGCTCGGCCAAGAAAACCCCGTATACGCCCAGCCCGGCTATTTGCGGCAGCACCAGAGTCAGCGGCACCACAATGATCACCTTGCGGAACAGAGAAAAGAAGATTGACTGCTTTGCTTTACCGAGCGCCACAAAACTGGACTGTCCCACAAACTGCAAAGACATGAAAATGAACCCTCCGAAATAGATCATCAACGGGATCTGTCCGCTTGCAACCATGTTCTGATCCGAGGAAAAAATACGCAAAAATCCATGGGGGAACAGCATGATCATCAGCCACATAAAGGAAGTATAACCGATCCCTACCGCCGCCATGAAACGGATTCCCTGTTTGACGCGGTCATTATCCTTCGCTCCGTAATTGTAGCTGATCACCGGCTGCGACCCTGCTGTGATCCCGTTGATCGGCAGACTGATCATCTCCCGCACGGAATTGATAATGGTCATGATCCCCACATAGAGATCCCCGCCGTGGATCGACAATGTGGCATTGCAGACTGCCTGCACCGCACAGTTCGTCGCCGACATGATGAAACCGGCCAGTCCCAATGTCACGATCTCCGGAACCAGCTTATAATCCGCATAAAACACCTCTTTTAACCGGATCTTCAATATCGCATCTTTTCCAAATAAAAAACGAAGCACCAGCGCACAGGAAATTCCCTGAGAAATGACGGACGCCCAGGCTGCCCCGGCCACCCCCATATGCAGCACAAACAAAAAAATCGGATCCAGCACCAGATTGATCCCTGCTCCGATCATCATATACATCATAGACTTCTTGGCATATCCCTGCAGATTGATAAAACCGCTCATACCGGTGCCCAACGTGACAAACACCGTGCCTGCCAGATATACCGAAAGATAACCGGCAGCATAAGGATATGTCACATCACTGGCTCCGAGCAGATATAAAAGAGGCTTCTGTATCAGATAGATCACCACGGTACACACGATCCCGGTTATAAACTGCAGATGCATCACTGTAGCCTCGATCCGCATCGCCCGGTCTGTATTCCCGCCGCCCCTTGCCATCGAGCACAATGGCGCCCCGCCTGTGGCAAACAGATTGATAAAAGCAGCGATCAGCGCAATGATAGGAAAAGTCAGGCCGACACCTGTAAGTGCCACGCCCTCCTCTGTTCCCGGCAAATGCCCCAGATATACACGATCTACAATGTTATAAAGCACCTGCACCAGTTGTGCCAAAGTTAAAGGCACCGCCTGAGCCAATATCAGGCGGCTGATCCTTCCCTGTTTGAAATTTCCCTGTTTCTGTTCCATATCCTTTTTCTCTGACTATTCTTGCCAATGAGCCCTGATGCAAAACACACAACCGATGTCGTGAAAATTTCCGACAAAGCACCGACACTCGAAGCAAGATCAGATTTCCTCCAGATAATACACATATTCCAATGTCCGGAGCGCCTCGATGATCTCCGCATGGGTCTTGTACTTTTTCAGCTCTGCGCTGGAGATGGAGATAGCCACGGAGTACACGCTCAATCCGGATCCGGTGTAGGCAGGATTCATCTCGATATCGTCAATCTTCAGCCCCAGTTTCCGTATCGTTGTCACAAAATCCTGCAGATACACACTGTTTTTCAATTCCAGATGGACCTCAAAATGATTCGACCGGTTCTTCAGATAAAGCTCCATCACCGGAAACCAGCACAATTCACAAAACAGTGCCGCAAAAGCAACCAGAACCACAGTGTAATATCCCGCTCCAATAGCCAGGCCGATCAGTCCCCAGGCCCATAGTCCGACGGATGTGGTAAGCCCTTTGATCTGGTTTCTGGAGGAAAACAGAAGGGAATTGATGCTGATAACCGCTATGGCCACAACAGCTCCCCCTGATAATATATAGCTGTGAGCCGGATTCTGCATACCGATGTATTGATCCAGCATCATGATCACTGTTCCGGAAAGCGACACCAGCATAAAGGTCCTGAGTCCCGCAGAATGACGCTTGGATGAACGCTCCCAACCCACAATGGCAGAGAGGAACATGCTCATTCCGATGCGGAATAACATCGCCAAAGTCCCCATACCAATCGACCACTCTCCCAATAATTTTGCAATCGGATCTGCTCCATTCATAGTATCGCCTCCTTCTCAGGCTTCCCGCCATTCCCGCGTTTTACCCTATTCTCTGCTCTAGTAACGCCTTCGATGAAAATTCCCCAGCCGATACGGTGACCGCGCTTCCTGATACCGTTCTGCCGCCTCCGTGAATGCCACCTCATTTTCATTGATCTCCTGTGAAGCATGTGCCGGGATCTCTTTTTGAATCTTCTCGATCCTCTCGATCAAAAGCTCCAGGCTGCTCTTCGGCTCTCCCGTCGCCCCCTGCTCCTCCACCTCCACCATATCCTCCAACCTGTCAGAATAGGAGCCGGACAGATACAGCGAAAGCTTGGCTGCGGCAGGCCCGATCAACTCATATAAAACACTGGCCGCCAAAACGATCGTCTGCAGCGCCTCGCCTTCCTCTCCGCCTATGGTTCGCGCGCCCAGCGCCACCAGCCCGATGGCGACTCCCGCCTGCGGGATCAGTGCAAGTCCGAGATAATTCCTCGTTTTCTTCTGTTTTCCCACCAACAGACAGCCCAGCCACGCCCCCAGATACTTTCCTGCAATGCGCACAAGAAAATAGAGCACTCCGATAATGAGCAACGGTGTATGTCCGATCTTGCCCGAAGGCGTTATCAGGGCACGCAGATCAAAGGAAATACCGCTTCTCACAAAAAACAGCAAAAGGATCGGCGGACTGAAATAGTTCAGCTGCTGAAACAGGTTCCGGTCATCCGACATATTGTAATAGATTATCGCCATGGACATACATCCCAAAAGCGGTGAGGTACCTAAGAGCGTGCAGATCCCACAGAGAGAAAACAATAAAGCAATGGATATGATCAGCCGGTTATCGTGAGAATGTCTGGTTCCCAATGCAAAGTGCAGGATCACACCAAACACTGCCCCCAGCAGCAACACCCCGATATTCTGGGCCAGGGGGAGGGCAATGCGCCCCACGCTGAACACGCCACCGGCATACGAATATACCGCAATGGAAATTGCCGTGGAATAAGCCAGCAGACCCACTATGTTATCCAGCGCAACCACCTGCAGCAGTGTATCTACAAAATCTCCTCTGGCTCCAAGCTGCCGGATCGTCATCACCGTGGAGGCCGGTGCTGTGGTAGACGCCAGAGCCGCCAGCACGATCGAAAAAGCCAGATCCAGTTTCAGAATAAAATAAGTCAGAACAAAGACCACGATAGTAGCCATCATAGCTTCCAGCAGAGTAATGACCATTACCTTCAATCCGTTTTGGCGCAGCGTACTGAACTTAAAAAACTCGCCAGTAGAAAACGCAATAAACGCCAGTGCGATATCCGGCACAAAATCCATTCTTTTCACGATATCGACCGGCACAAAGTGAAAGCCAAAAGGTCCGATCAGAATACCAGCCACAATATAGGCGGTAACATTCGGAAGCTTTAATTTATTTGTCACTCTTGTCATCAGAAAACCGGTCAGAAGCATGATGGAAACCGTAATGATCGCTTTGGACGCCGGTGCTGCAGATGCAAGGTTCTCAAAAATAAAATT
>CADBNO010000223.1 GCA_902796105.1 uncultured Lachnospiraceae bacterium
GAATAAACCGTTTCGGGCTTCGTTACATCCGCTGGCTTATATGCTTATGCTTTGTGATGAACTGCAGTGCTGGGACAGGACTGCTTACGGGAGAAATTCGAAAAAAGAATTACATCCTATGGGGTGCACATTTGATTTCTCCGGGAATGCCATAAAGGCAATCTATCTTTTTGACGAAAGAGAGATGGCAAAGATAAACCGGTTTAAGGACGAGTACATTGAATGGCTTCAAAATCCGGGAAAGGAAAAGTCGCCGGGGTTAAAAGCCTATTCCGGAATGTATATCAAGAAGAACGGGGTTTCGGGATTTCAGGAAGATATTGAACGGATCGTGGATCTGAGCGAAATGCCTTTGGAAGTGGAGACCGGGCTGGTAGAACATATCCACGCAGGAAACAGAAGTTACCTGTCAGACAGCAATTTTATCAATCTATACAATTTTGCCATAATATTGAACGGACGCTGGGGCAACGACGGATGGAAAAGTGCAAAGCTTGCCGGGCAGGAGGAGCAGTACCTTAGTGATCCCAAGGTGGTGGACGAATTCACGGAGCGGTTCAAGACGCTTTCGTTGGAGTATAAATTGTCCAATATTAACCAGGCAAAGGCATTTGCAAAATACATGAACAAAATAGGCTGCTTCTACACGGACAAAGCGGTTGATTTTGAACTGGTTGAAAAATTTACAGAGGAAGAAATGGTTGAAATTGCAAAAGCGGAGCACCAGAGATGGCTTCAGGACCATTACGATATGGGATGGACTTACGGTAAACCCGATAAAGCGAAGCGTGATCTGGAGCGGAAGCACTGGGATATGATACCGGATTTCTGTGGGGTTGAGGTGTCGGATGAGGCGGCAGAACAAAATTTTAAGAGACTGGATAAGGCGACACAGGACAAGGATTCGGATCCGATGGAATGTATGTTGGCAATGCTTAAGTTGTTTGACGGGTTGAGAATTTACAGATTGTAGCTGAGTATAGATATAGGGTAAGACAGATTCGTTGTTTTAGGGCTTTCCATGTATCACCATTTCAGGTATAATAAAAATAAGAGTCGTGTTGTTTACATCTTGAGAGACATATTGGAGTTAAGCGTGTATTGTATGTCTGATGATCGGGGGAATCTTATGGACAAAAACAAGACCGAAACTTATTATATTTTGTTCGAAAAGATGATCAGCTCCATGACAAACTACGAAGGATTTGAGCGAAGCGAGTTTGTGGGGATTTTGGATGAAATCTGCGAATTGTTCCGCATAGCGAAAGGAGTAACGGAGTTTTATACCAGCCTGAGTAATGAGAAGGCGGGACAGGGAGAGATTTTGATCGATCATGATAACGGCAGGGGAGAAAAGGTGGTTGTGCGCAGAAGAGTTGTGACCAAAACCATGGCTGTTATCATAGGGACACTTTATATGGCCGAGGGGGATGAGCCGCTCACGGAGGATGAGTATCTTAAGGTGGATCTGATCCTGCGGGCACTGCTCAGTTTTGTCAGCAGGAACAGATTACAGGGTGCGGTGGAGATGCTGGGTTTCTTTGATGACGCCGGATATCCGAATCTGCGGTCTTATAACCGTTGCCTGGAACAATTAAATCAAAAGCGAGCTTTGCCGGGACATACGGCTCTGCATTTCAATCTGCGGCATTTTTCACTGATCAATAGTGATGTGGGAAGGAGAGCCGGCGATGTGGTCATGCGGAATTATTTTAACCTTATCAAAGAAGTGATCGGGGAGGATGGCATTATCTGCCGTATGGGCGGGGATAATTTTATCGCTGTTTTTGAAAACCGCTGTACGACACAGATTGAGGAGATTATGAAAGGTGTCCCTGTTTCCTGTGATATAACAGAGGATAATCGTGTTATGATCTCTGCCACTGCCGGTTTCTATGTTATCCCGGATGGCTTTGAGATGCGGAATGAAGAAGATATCCTCAACAAGCTTATGATTGCTTCGGTGATTGCCAAGAGAGATGATGCCAGTTCCATTGTTTATTACGATGAAAATATGCTTGTGAGGAAGGATCAGTCGATGCGGATTCAGCGGATTTTCCCGAAAGCATTGAAGGATAAGGAGTTCCGGGTGTTCTATCAGCCGAAGGTCGATGTGGACTCCGGACGGATCGTGGGGGCGGAAGCATTGTGCCGTTGGTTTCGTGAGGGAAGGATTGTTCCGCCGATGGATTTTATCCCGATATTGGAACAGCATATGGATATCTGCCAGTTGGATTTTTATATGTTGGATTGTGTCTGCAAAGATATAATCAGATGGCTTGCTGAGGGCAGGCATGTAGTCAGGACATCTGTCAATCTGTCGAGGAAGCATTTGGTTGATGTGGATCTTTTGGAACATATCATGGAGATCATTGAGAGAAATCAGGTCCCTCACCAGTATATAGAGATTGAATTGACCGAAACGACGACAGATGTGGAATTCAAGGATCTGAAGCGTGTGGTAAAGGGATTGCAGGAGCAGGGGATCAGTACCTCTGTAGATGATTTCGGCATCGGATACTCGTCGTTGAATCTGATCCGGGAGATTCCCTGGAATGTGCTGAAGATTGACCGGTGTTTTTTGCCGGTGGAGGGGGACAGCGAATCGGATGTGACGACACTTATGTTTAAGCATGTTGTTTCCATGGCGCAGGCAATGGGGCTGGTATGTATTGTAGAAGGTGTGGAGACAGTCAGGCAGATTGAAATCCTGCGGGAGAATCAATGCAGTATAGCGCAGGGGTTCTATTTTGACAAGCCGCTTCCTGTTGAGGAGTTTGAGAAGAGGATGGAGGAAGCCTGCTACAGGGTGCCGGAGTGTGAATGATCTGCAGGATAAAGGTGAAACATGCAGAGTATGAATGAAGGATCGGTAGAGTAAAGGAAGGTTTCAGAGGAGAAGAGGGAGCATTTATGGTGTTTCATATCGTCAGAGACAATCCGAATGCAGAATATTTGACAGATGTATTTGATCAGGTGATCCGATGGGAAGCAGGGCCGAAGGGAGATGGCGCTGCTTCCCGGTGTTTTTATGATGCGGCATGCAGGGATCTGCAGGAAGAGACTGATCTGCAGGTGGTGCTTGTTGTGCCGGAAGATGTTGTGCTGTCCGGCGGAATCTATGATGATCTTGATGCTTATCTGGAAGCGCGTTTGGCAGAGAAGTCTTTCGCAGCAGATGACCAAATGACATGGAAGCCCCGGCTGTTCCGGGCAGCCAAACTGAGTCAGGCCTTGGCGGATACAGCACAGGATGCCTGTGGTGCAGCACCTATGGCGATGGCGGCACGGGAACCATCCATGAAATCGCTCGAGGGGATTGAAAAGCGTGTGACGGATACCTGGCAGGAGAGCCTGCTCCGCTTGATCGATGAAAAGGGGTATACGGATACGGAGGTATATAAGCGTGCAAATGTAGATCGCAAGCTGTTTTCCAAAATTCGGAGCAATCCGACGTATCAGCCAAGAAAGATTACTGCCATAGCATTTGCGCTGGCATTGCGATTGAATCTGGATGAGGCGAAGGATTTGCTGGGGCGGGCCGGATACGCATTTTCTCCCAGCAGTATATCCGATCTGATCATTATCTATTTTATTGAACATGAAGTGTATGATATGTATACGATCAATCTGGCTCTTTTTCAGCATGAGCAGCCCTTATTGGGTGAGTGAGTCAAGGACTTCGTCGCAGGCTGCGGGGCAACAAACTGCAGGAGATCAAACCGGTTGAACCGCTTGGACCGGGGCTGCTGATATGAAATCCCGTTGTCGCCTGCCATGCGACCATATGCCGCGAAAAACAGGGTATACTTACCTCAGAAACAAGCAAAACAGCAGCTGGACTGCGGAAAGAGAGGTAAGTATAATGAAGAAGGGATTAACAGAAATCGTTTTTATTTTGGATCGGAGCGGTTCGATGTCGGGGTTGGAGAAGGACACGATCGGCGGCTACAATTCCATGCTGGAGAAGCAGAAGAAGGAGGAAGGGGAGGCTCTCATTTCCACAGTGCTTTTTGATGATCAGGTGGAAATCCTGCATGACCGGATCACTCTGGGAAAAGTGAAGCCTATCACGGAGAAGGAATATTTTGTGCGAGGATGTACAGCACTGTTGGATGCAGTGGGCGGAGCCATCCATCATATCGGGAAGATCCAAAAGGAGCTGCCTGAGGAGGAGAGACCGGAGAAAACATTGTTCCTGATCACGACGGATGGAATGGAGAATTCCAGCAGAGAGTATACTTATGATAAAGTCAGGAAGATGGTGGAGAAAAAGAAAAGGAAACAGCACTGGGAGTTTATTTTTCTGGGAGCCAATATCGATGCTGTGAAGGTGGCGGGACAGTTTGGTGTGGCAAAGAACCGGGCTGTGCGGTATGAATGCGATGATGCCGGAACCAGACTGAATTTTGAGGTGATGTCAAAGCTGGTCAGTTGTGCAAGGTCGAGCGCTTCTGCGAAGGGGATGGAGGCGTGTCTGAATGAAGAACGGATCCTGGATGAGATCCAGGCTGATTATGAGAAGAGACATAATGCATAAAAAGGGGGGAATAGGAAATGCACTACAAAGACAATGATAAGATCATGATCATGGAGCATCCGCTGATCAAGCATAAGATCTCCAGATTGCGGAATATGGAGACCGGTACGTATGAGTTCAGATGTCTGGTGGAAGAGATCGCTATGCTTGAGGCATATGAGGCTCTGCGGGATCTGCCGTTGGTGGACATTGAGGTGGAGACTCCCATTGAGAAGTGCATGACGCCGACCATAGACGGCAAGAAGCTGGCGATCGTGCCGATCCTTCGCGCCGGACTTGGTATGGTAAATGGGATCCATGCGTTGGTCCCTTCGGCGAAAGTAGGGCATATTGGGCTTTACAGGGATCCGGAGACGCATTTGCCGCATGAGTATTACTGTAAGCTTCCGGATCCCATTGACCAGAGGCTGATCGTTGTACTGGATCCTATGCTGGCGACCGGAGGTTCGGCTGTGGAAGCTGTGAACTTTATCAAACAGCATGGCGGAAAGCATATCAAGTTTATGTGTATCATTGCGGCGCCGGAAGGCGTGGAAAGACTGGCAAAGGCGCATCCGGATATCGAGATTTATATCGGGAATCTGGATCGCGGTCTGAACGAGAACGCGTATATCATGCCCGGTCTGGGAGATGCAGGAGACAGAATTTTCGGTACGAAATAAGGAATATTTTTCCAATCTTGTCCATATACTATTGGTAAAGGGAAGACTTATGTGCAGATGGAAAACGTCTGTGCAGAGCGACCCGTATCAATAGGAGGGCAATTGTATGGCAAGAGGACAGAGAAAGAGTCTGGACGAAAAGATCGAGGCAAAACAGGAGATCATCGATGCTCTGCTCACAAGAATAGAGTCAGAGAAGGCAGAACTGGCAGAGCTGATGGAGGCAAAGCGACTGAAGGAGTTAGAGTCCGTCAGTGAAATGATCGAGGAATATGGTTTGGAACCTGCTGAGGTGGCGCAGGCGCTGCAACAGTTTCTGGACAGTAAACAGCAAGAGGCATCCGCATAGGGTGCCTCTTGTTTTTGGATGGTGCGCCTGGGGACGCACGCTTTCACTTAAGCAAATTTTGGGGCATTTTTAGCATCAATGTTTTTCTGCGCGGTGGAGAGCATCAGTTTGATACGGTTCAACTGGTTAACTTCACTGGCACCGGGATCGTAGTCGATGGCTACGATATTGGATTCCGGATATGCCTTGCGCAGCGCCTTGATAACTCCTTTTCCGACCACATGGTTTGGCAGGCAGCCAAAGGGCTGGGTGCAGACGATATTGGGTACCTCGTCATGGATCAGCTCCACCATCTCGCCGGTCAAAAACCATCCTTCGCCGGTCTGATTGCCGATGCTTACGATCGGCTCGGCGAATCCGGCGATCTCCTTGATCGGTGTGGGCGGCGTGAAGTGTTTGCTCTTTTTGAATTCTGCGGTGGATGCGGCGCGCAGGATATGTTCGATCGCCCAAATCCCCAGTTTTGACTTCTGTGCCGTCTTCTGACTCATGCCGAGATGGTCAGCTTTGTAAATCTGATTGTAGAAGCAGTAGAGCAGGAAATCCATCAGATCCGGTACGACAGCTTCGGCGCCCTCGCTTTCTAACAGTTCCACCAGATGGTTATTGCCCGCCGGAGAGAATTTTACAAGGATCTCTCCAACGATCCCCACACGGGGTTTTCGGATATCCAGCAGAGGGATATTGTCAAATTCACGGATGATCTGGCGGCACAAACTGTTGTATTTTAACAGATTGATGTGTTTGGCGCTCAGATAGTCCTGTATGATCTTTACCCATTTGCTGTGCACGGCGTCTACGCTGCCGGGAGTCGCCTCATAGGGGCGCATCCGATAGACACAACGCATAAAGATATCACCGAAAGCGACACCAAGTGCGGCGCGAAGGATCAGATCCGTGTTCAGGTGGAACCCGGGATTGGACTCAATGCCTGCCAGGTTCAGGGAGATCACGGGGATCTGTTCCATGCCGGCTTTCTGCAAAGCGCGGCGGATGAAACCGATATAGTTGGTGGCACGGCAGCCGCCTCCGGTCTGTGTCATGATGATAGCCGTTTTGTTCAGGTCATATTTGCCTGTCTGCAATGCCTCCATGATCTGGCCGACAACCAGGAGCGAAGGGTAGCAGGCGTCATTGTTTACATATTTCAGTCCGACATCCACAGAATGCTTGTTGTCGTTGCCCAATACCTCAAAATTGTAGCCGCAGGCATTCATCGCGGGCTGCAGCAGCTCGAAGTGGATCGGGGACATCTGAGGACAGAGGATTGTGTAATCTTTCCGCATTTCCTCGGTAAAGGGAACCTTCACAATGGCGGAGGAACGAATGGTTCTCTGCTTGTGCATGCGCTCCCGCACACCGATGGCAGAGATCAGGGAGCGGATACGGATCCTGGCGGCACCCAGATTGTTTACCTCATCAATCTTCAGACAGGTGTAGATCTTGTCTGAGCCGGAAAGAATGTCGTTCACCTGATCGGTGGTCACTGCGTCCAGGCCGCAGCCAAATGAGTTTAACTGGATCAGATCCAGATTGTCTACAGTTTTTACATAACTCGCCGCAGCATAGAGCCTGGAGTGGTACATCCACTGGTCGGATACGATCAGGGGTCTCTCCGGACAGCCCAGATGGGAGATGGAATCCTCTGTGAGTACGGCAATGTCGAAAGAGGTGATCAGCTCGGGGATGCCGTGGTTGATCTCCGGATCGATATGGTAAGGTCTGCCGGCCAGTACGATGCCTCGTTTCCCGGTCTCTTTCAGGTATTGCAGGGTTTCTTCGCCCTTCCTGCGCATCTCTTCGCGGACTGCTGCAAGCTCTGTCCATGCCTTGTGTACGGCGGAAGTGATCTCGTCACGGGAAATCTCTGTGAATTCCTTACACAGGGCGTCTGTGATGGTTGCTTCATCGCGAAAAGACATAAACGGATTGCGGAAATACACTTCACCGGAAGTGATCTCCTCCACATTGTTTTTGATATTCTCGGAATATGAGGTCACGATCGGGCAGTTGTAATGGTTGTTGGCGTCTTCAAATTCGTTGCGCTCGTAAAAGAGGGCAGGATAGAAGATGAACTTCACACCCTGGCGGATCAGCCAGGTCACATGACCGTGTGCCAGCTTGGCCGGGTAACACTCCGACTCGCTGGGAATGGACTCGATACCCAACTCATAGATCTTGCGGTTGGAGTTGGGGGAGAGTACCACACGGTATCCCAACTCGGTGAAAAATACATGCCAGAAGGGATAGTTTTCGTACATATTCAGGACTCTCGGAATACCGACTACGCCGCGCGGCGCTTTGTCGGCGTCCAGAGAAGGATAATCAAAAATTCTTTTTAACTTATACTCAAACAGATTCGGTACATTGTTTGCGTTCTTTTTGCCGCCGATCCCGCGCTCGCAGCGGTTACCGGAGATGTATTGGCGGCCTCCGGAGAATTTATTGATGGTCAGACGACAATTGTTGGTGCAGCCTTTGCATTTGGCCATGCTGGTCTCAAACTGCAGAGAACAGATTTTTTCGTAAGAGAGCATGGAGGTTTCATAACCCTCCTCGTATTTGTCTCTGGCGATGAGCGCCGCACCGAAAGCTCCCATGATCCCCGCGATATCAGGACGGATCGCCTCGCAGTTTGCTATCTTTTCAAAACTGCGCAATACCGCATCGTTGTAGAAGGTTCCTCCCTGTACGACGATATTCTGTCCAAGTTCGGAGGCATCGGAAACCTTGATGACCTTGAACAGGGCATTTTTGATGACAGAGTAGGCGAGTCCTGCGGAGATGTCCGATACGGATGCGCCCTCCTTCTGGGCCTGCTTCACCTTGGAATTCATGAATACCGTACATCTGGTGCCGAGGTCGATGGGATGCGCTGCAAATAACGCGGCTTTTGCGAAATCCTGCACACTGTAATCCAGAGATTTGGCAAAGGTTTCAATAAAGGAGCCGCAGCCGGAAGAACAGGCCTCGTTCAATTGTACACTGTCCACTGTCTGGTTTTTGATCTTGATGCACTTCATATCCTGACCGCCGATATCCAGGATGCAGTCTACATCCGGGTCGAAAAATGCAGCAGCATTATAGTGCGCCACGGTTTCCACCTCGCCGTCATCCAACAGAAAAGCGGCCTTCATCAGCGCCTCTCCGTAACCGGTGGAGCAGGAGCGTACAATCTTCACGCCCTCGGGAAGGGCGGTATATATTTCTTTTAAAGAGCGGATAGCTGTCTTCAGAGGGCTTCCGTCATTATTGGAATAGAAGGAATATAAAAGCTGGCCGTCCTCACCCACCAGAGCAACCTTGGTGGTGGTGGAGCCGGCATCGATCCCCAGAAACGCATTCCCGCTGTAGGAGGACAGATCACCGGTGGCAACATGGTGTCTGTTGTGACGTGCCTTGAATGCCTCGTAATCTTCTTCGTCTGCAAACAGAGGCTCCATACGTTCTACTTCGAACTCCATTTTGATCTCAGAGGAGAGCTTGTTCACCATTTCCTCCATGGTGAAAGCTACCTCGGGTTTGGCGTTCAGGGCGGAACCGATGGCAGCGAACAGATGAGAGTTGTCCGTGTCGATGATATGTTCTTCGTCCAGTTTTAAGGTACGGATAAAAGCAGCCTTCAACTGATCCAGGAAATGAAGCGGTCCTCCCAGAAAAGCTACATGCCCGCGGATGGGTTTGCCGCAGGCCAGACCGGAGATGGTCTGGTTTACCACAGCCTGAAAAATGGATGCGGACAGATCCTCCTTGGTAGCACCCTCGTTGATCAGAGGCTGGATGTCTGTTTTGGCAAATACGCCGCAGCGCGCTGCAATAGTATATAAAGACTGATAATTTCTGGCATATTCGTTCAGACCGGCGGCGTCCGTCTGGATCAGGGATGCCATCTGGTCGATAAAAGAACCTGTACCGCCGGCACAGATCCCGTTCATGCGCTGTTCTACATTTCCGCCTTCAAAATAAATGATCTTGGCGTCTTCTCCGCCCAACTCGATGGCTACGTCCGTTTGGGGAGCAAGCTCCTGCAGGGAGGTGGCCACAGCGATGACTTCCTGATTGAAGGGAACGCCCAGATGATTGGCCAGAGTCAGACCGCCGGAGCCGGTGATCATGGGGTGAAGCGTCAGATCTCCC
>CADBNO010000224.1 GCA_902796105.1 uncultured Lachnospiraceae bacterium
AGGTGGAATTTGCGATCAGCGCGGACGGACAGAGCTTTGCAGTCTTCGGCAAGCCGGAATATGCCACACCGGGGCGCTGGGTCGGTGCGAAGGTTGGATTGTTTGCGGTATGTCAGGAGGAAAACAAGGATATAACGAACGCTCAAAACAATGGCGGGAATAAAACATATACCGGTGCAAAAGGCAGCGTGACGGTAGATTATTTTGTGTTTGAACCGCTCACGTAAAAAAATCAGGAAGAAATAGGAAACAGAAAATAAATCAAAGACTGCTTGACAAATACCCTATGGGGGTATATCCTGTAATAAGATCCAGGATACCCCATGGGGTATTTTGAGTGAGGGAAATTTTAGAATGGTATCGGGAGACCGGACAAGAAGCTCCGCAATAGGAGCAATACGAGGAACGGAGGGCAAGGGATGGAAGAGAAATCATGCTGTGCTTGTCATCAAAAGGCAAAACCCAGATCGGAAAAAGAATTGAAGCAGCTCAAGAATCGACTGAGTCGGATCAACGGTCAGCTGAATGGCATATCCAAAATGCTGGATGAAAACCGGTATTGCGGAGATATCCTGATCCAGGTGGCGGCAGTGGAAAGCGCGCTGCAGGCCTTTGGCTACCAGGTCTTGAAAACGCATATGGAGACCTGTGTGACGGAGGAGATCCAGAACGGAAACCTGAAGGTAGTGGATGAGACGGTAGAGTTGATCCGGAAATTAAAGTGACGGACGAGGAGAGTGTAGGATGAAAGAACGATATCATATATCCGGCATGACTTGTTCTGCCTGTTCTGCACATGTGGAGAAGGCGGCTAACAAGTTGAATGGCGTGGAGCATGCGTCAGTCAATCTGCTTACGGAGACAATGGATATTACGTATGACGCTGCTGTGTTGCAGGAGACCGATATTGTACAGGCTGTAGTGAATGCAGGCTATGGTGCAGAGCGGATGGACGGCAGCTTGGGATCCGGACGACCGGATGGCGGGGGAAGCATATCCGCGGAAGGAAGTAAAGGGAGAACAGGCAGAGGACAGGCGGGCAGAGAGGCTATGCTGCGCAAGGCAAAGGAAGAGAGCAGAGCCATGAGGCGGAGGCTTGGGATCTCCATCGGCTTCCTGGTGCCTCTCATGTATGTGTCCATGCATCATATGTTTCACAGTCTGACGAAGATACCGGCGCCGGCATTTGTGAGCAATTATCTGCATGGCAATGAGAACGCCATGATCTTTGCTCTGACGCAGTTTTTGCTGGTTTTGCCGATTTTGTATATGAACCGTAAATTTTTTATTGTCGGATTCAAGACCTTGTCCCATCTGTCGCCTAATATGGACAGCCTGATCGCTGTGGGGGCATCCGCGTCCATGGGGTATGGCATTTTTGCCATGTACCGCATCGCATACGGACTGGGGCACGGTGCCATGGATGTGGTGGAACACTATTCCCATGATCTGTATTTTGAATCCGCCGGCATGATCCTGACACTGATCACGGTGGGAAAATATCTGGAGAGCCGTTCAAAGGGGAAGACCGGTGAGGCGATCACAAAACTCATTGATCTGTCTCCCAAGACCGCGATCCGATTGCGGGCAGACGGTACGGAGGAGGAAGTGCCGACAGAGGAACTGGCGGCAGGAGATATTTTCTGTGTGAAGCCGGGGAGTCTGATCCCGGTGGACGGGACGGTACTTGAGGGGAGCTCCAGTATTGATGAGGCGGCGATCACAGGAGAGAGCGTTCCGGTGGAAAAACAGGCGGGAGACCGTGTGGTATCTGCCACCCTCAATAAATCCGGATTTCTGAAATGCCGCGCAGACCGGGTGGGCGAGGATACTACGTTGGCACAGATCATCCGGCTGGTGGAGGAGGCTTCCGGCAGCAAAGCACCTATTGCACAGCTGGCGGATAAGGTAGCCGGCGTGTTTGTGCCAACGGTGATGGGAATATCATTGATCACGCTGATCGGCTGGCTGCTTGCGGGAGCTGAGGTGGAATTTGCCATATCCACTGCCATTGCAGTATTGGTGATTTCCTGTCCCTGTGCGCTGGGGCTGGCGACGCCGGTGGCCATCATGGTGGGAACCGGTGTGGGAGCCAATCACGGAATCCTGATCAAATCCGGTGAGGCGCTGCAGATGGCACGGGACGTGGATACTGTGGTATTGGATAAGACCGGAACGATCACTGAAGGTAATCTGAAAGTGATGAGTCAGGGCTGTTACGTGCCGGGGATGAGTCTGACAACGTTGCTCACCGCAGCGGCGGCGTTGGAACAAAAAAGCGAGCATCCGCTGGCGGAGGCGATTGTCAGAGAGGCAGAGAAAAAGGGATGTCCCAAGGTGGCGGTCAGAGACTTCCGGGCAGTATTCGGCAGAGGGATCGAAGGAGTTTTGGAGCAGGACGTGTGTGTGGCGGATCGTATGGCGAAGGACGGTCCAACTGCGGAGAGTGATCCTTTGGCTGCATCACAACAGAAGGAGGGAGTTACAGCAGAGGAGCCGGTAAAGCTTCCGGCAGGCAGCAGGATCTATGTGGGAAATCAGGCATACCTGAAGGAAAAACAGATACAAAATGCGGATTCGCAGGAGGTCACACAGGCGCTGAACCAAATGGCGGACGACGGCGAAACGCCGCTTCTGGTGGCGGATGAAAAACAGGTATTGGGCATCATCGGTGTTGCAGATACCCCCAGGCACAGTTCCGTCACGGCAATCCGGGCATGGAAAAAGATGGGTGTGCAGGTGATCATGCTCACCGGTGATAACAAAAGGACTGCGGAGGCGGTGCAGAGAAAGCTGGGATTGTCCCGGGTGATCGCCGAGGTATTGCCGCAGGACAAAGAGCAAGAGAT
>CADBNO010000225.1 GCA_902796105.1 uncultured Lachnospiraceae bacterium
CCGGATTCCAGAGGCGAAGCTGATATGAAAGGCTTCGCCTGAATTTTTCGAAGGCAATAATTATACTTCCACCAGATATCATGTGTGATATAATAGACGCAAGTGCAGCGTCTATTATCGAAGGGCGTTGAACCCTGCGGGTTCATGGTATAATAGACGCAAGTGCAGCGTCTATTATCAAAGAGCATATAATAGACGCAAGTGAAATTGAGCATGCAAAGGGAAAAACACATGGATCGTGATGAAGCAACAAAAAAAATATTTATTCTTGAAGATGATGTTATGATCACTTCAGGATTGGTATATGCAATAGAGTCTGAAGGATATGCGGCGGAACATGCAAAGAATATAAAAGAAGCATTTGCAGTAATAGAGCGGACACGTATTGATCTGGGGATCCTTGATATGCAGCTTCCGGACGGAAGAGGGACAGAGATAGGAAGGAAACTTAAAGAAAAGGGTGTTCCCGTCATTTATCTCACTGTGGAAGATGATGAAACGGGTATTGTAAAGGCCTTTGAAGACGGTGCAGATGATTATATGGTAAAGCCCTTCAGGATCCGTGAACTTCTGGCAAGGGTAAAGCGCACATTGGAACACCACAATATCGAATCGGCCAAAATCCTTACTGTAGGTAAGACGCGTATTGATATGGAAGCCGGAAAGGTGTATGCAGGTGAGAAAGCGGTTGAATTAACCGCGTTGGAGTATAGGGTACTCCTTATTTTGGCTTCAAATAAGGGTGTTCTTTTGACAAGAAGCCAGATACTCGATAAAATCTGGGATATAGACGGTAATTTTGTCGAAGACAATACGCTTACCGTCTATATAAAGCGTCTGCGGGATAAACTGGGTGATTCTATAAATATCGATACAGTAAGGGGGATAGGCTATCGTGTGGATCAGTAAGGGTGAGATTGAAGAACTCTCACAGTACATAAAGGAGTGTAATGCAAAAGAATTCCCTGATATAAGAGACAATAAAGAAGGTCCATACAGTATTTTGAAGAATGATATATACATGCTTATTCATGCCAAAAACGAAGAACTGAGAAATATTTATGCCGAGAGAGATGCGCTGTCTGAATATATGTCTGATATATCGCATCAGTTGAAAACGCCGATCACTTCCATGCTCATTATGCTGGATCTTCTCGAAAATGCCGGGCCGGAAAAGAGAGAAGAATTTATCAGAAATATTAAGTTCTCGCTGACCAAAATGGAGTGGCTTGTGGAAGCCCTTCTTAAAATGGCGAAAATCGATGCAAATGCGGTTGACTTTGTGAAAAAAAAGACTGCCGTATCCGAGATCCTGAAGGAGGTGGAAGCTTCCGTTGCTATACTTCTTGATGTGAATGATCAGGTGATAGAGCAAAAAGCAGATGTAGAGATAAGCTGCGATAAAAAATGGATGGCAGAGGCACTGACCAATATCATAAAAAACGCCATTGAGCATTCGCCTTCCGGCTCTGTCATATTTGTGGACTGCGGTGAGAATCCCCTTTATTACTGGATATCCGTAAAGGACAGTGGTACAGGGTTAGAGAGGAACAGTTATTCTGCTATTTTTAAGAGATTTGAATATTCCACCAATGAGAACGGGTTTGGAATAGGCATGCCCCTTGCATTAAAGATTGTAAAGGGGCAGGGTGGAGATATCGATGTGGACTTTGGGGGCAATGGTGAGGGTGCGACCTTTACGATAAAACTGTTTAAGTGACGAAAATGTCACGATCAGATCACAAACTGTCACTTAGGAGTCATTTTTGCCTTGTATGATAGGGGGTGAAATAAGGAGGAAGAAAAGATGGCAGTTTTAGAGGTAAAAGAGTTAACAAAGATATACGGACGGGGAGAATCGGTGGTTGTTGCACTGGATCATGTTTCCTTTTCTGTTGAAAGAGGAGAATTTGTAGCAATGATCGGAGCATCGGGCTCCGGCAAGTCCACACTCATGAACATGATAGGGGGATTGGATCATCCCACATCAGGCGAAGTAATTATAGACGGAAAAGGTATCACCTCCATGTCGGAAGATGAGCTTGCTATCTTCAGACGAAGAAATCTCGGAATGATATATCAGTTTTATAACCTGATCCCGACGCTTACGGCAGAAGAAAATATAGTCCTTCCGTGGCGACTTGACGGAAGGAGACTGAATAAGAACAGGGTGAAAGAGCTGTTGGCTGTGCTTGGCCTTAAGGAAAGAGCAGACCATCTTCCGGGACAGATGTCGGGAGGACAGCAGCAGAGAGTTTCTATCGGAAGAGCCCTGATCAATGAACCGGCATTTATACTTGCAGATGAGCCAACAGGAAATCTTGACAGTAAAACCTCAGGCGAGATCATTGACCTGCTGCGATATACAAATAAGCGTTTTAATCAGACGGTTCTGCTTATTACACATGATGAAAAGATAGCGCTAAGTGCTGACAGGATCATCACCATCGGAGACGGCAAAATACTGAGGGATGAGGTGATGAAGAAATGAAACTCACAGCAGAGCTTGCACTTGATCAGGTGAAAAGAAATAAAAAAAGAACGCTGGGTACTGTTATGGCAACCGCGATGGCAACGGCTCTTCTCACTGCCGTTATGTGTTTTGTGACAAGCGGATATACGATGCTGGAAAACTTTCTGGGCCCCGGGCTGGGAGAATATTCGGGAGTATATATGATGATACTCCTGATCCCGGCATTGTTCCTGGGAATGCTGATCATCTGTATGTCGGTAACGGTTATTTCAAATATTTATGAAAGTAGTGCCGGTAAGAGACTTGGTGAATTTGGCGTATTAAAATGCGTAGGTGCCACAAGAAAACAGATCAGAGAGACTGTAATTTATGAAAGTCTTTGGATAAGTCTCTCAGCTATTCCTTTAGGATTGTTATCCGGGACGCTGATCGGCTTTCTCGGTGTTTTGACAGCCGGGCACTACGTCAGCTATTTTAATGACCTTTCAAAAAGCATTATCATGCGACCGTTTGCTTTTTCGTTGGATTTTCATGTATCTGTTATCACGTATATTGCTGCCGCAATTTTTTCCCTGGCGGTAGTTCTCATATCTGCCGGCAAACCGGCCAGGAAGTCCGGTAAGATAACAGCTATTCAGTGTATAAAAGCAACCCGTAATGATTCCTCTCATGCGGTGAAAGTGAAAGACAATCGGATCATAGAAAACCTTTTGGGTTATGAAGGTAATCTGGCCTGTAAAAATATAGAAAGAAATCGAAAGGAATATAGATCATCGGTAAGAGCCCTGGCATTGTCGATCACCTTGGTCCTTTTGGCGGGAAGCTTTGAGAAACAGGCGCATGGTGCGATAGAGTGGATGACCGGTATGGGAAACGAAATGCTCGTTGACTATACTTCTGCCAGGAACGAGACGATCAATGAAAAGACCCAAAAACCGCAGGTGGAGATCGTGAATCCCATATCTTATGAAACAGCAGAAGAAATAACGGCAAGGTTAAGAGCATATAAGCCGGAATTTGCAGTGTTGGGTGTCGGTTCTGACCGAGAAACTTTTAAAACCATCCCGGATAAGGAAGGGATGACAGAAGAATTTCTTGCGATAAAGGGTATGATAAATGAATATGGAGAAATAAAAAGTGAACTGGTTACTGTTGACAGTGAAAATTATCGTTTGCTTTGTGAAAAAGCAGGAGTTCCTGTGGGGAGTAATATACTGATAAACAGTTATGCTTATAATGATAATGGAGAAATGAAATCGGTTAATCCCTCGAATGGAAATCTCAGTGAGATCACATTAGTGGATTCGGCGGATGGGATCAGGATCATTCCCATTCAGGGCTTTTTGACAGCAGAGGATCTGACATCAAATGCATTTGGAGGTATAGCTCAAACGCCGATCAGAGTGATCGTGGCTGCGGGGGACGCCAGATACTTTACCTGGCATTCAGATCCTGACGATGATGCGGATTATGAGAAATACGCCAGAGGGATAATGGATGAGTATTATCCCGTCCTGACGGAAGATTCCTATGCAGAACAGGGATTTTCTGTCAGAATAAGCAGAGCTGATCAGATGATCAAGGTGATGAATATTGCGATCATACTTGGGGAAATTCTCCTGACCGGGCTCATAATCCTTTTGGTAGTTATGGGATTTGCGGGTGCTATCAGTACATTAAGTGCAAATCTGAAAATGAGGAGAAAGGAATTCGCAGTGTTAAAAAGCGTAGGAATGACAAGAGCTTCGCTGGAAAAAATGATACTCAGCGAAAGTATATTATGTTCCGTCAGAGCGAGCATCACAGGATTCCTGGCAGGAACCTTACTTCCCTGGCTTATCAATCATTTCGTCAGGAGAGTATTTCCGGTAAAGTATGAACTTCCGGTTATGTCACTTTTCGCGGGGATTTTTATAGTATTCCTGATCATGTTTTTGGTGACAAAGGCAGAGATAAGGAAGCTCAGGGGGCAGAATATCATAGAAGATATCAGAATGGAGCTGATATAGCTTTTGTTGCTGACGATCACTCCCGGATTTTGCGGGAAAGTCTGCAATAGGTAACTCGGAGATCGCGACAGGAGTATTTTTACAGAAAATGATGATCCTCCTTGCGTTGCGTAAAAACGGTGGTTGTGATATGCTATATACAATGTAACGCGTGGAGGCGGGTTTGGATCCCTTCCGGAATTATCGGACGAATTTTAAGGGACTAAAGGGTATTCCCGGGGAGCGGAAGGTTCCGGGAGCAGAAGTGATCGGAGTGGAGGAAATCATAGAGCCCAGGTGTCCAAAGGAACTGAACCGGTATCTGACATTAACGGAGGAGCAGGATATCGAGGTGGAGTATCCTGCGTCCAACGGTATTCTTTTGGCACAGAAGAAATAGTATCCCAGAATAAGGATAAGGAGAGGCGAGAGATGGATTTTAACGAGTGGAAAAACAAAAAATGGTTTCCCTATACAGTAGCTACCTGTAGTGCGGTTCTGTTGTATGTGATATTGATGAATCTTGGCGGGATCGGCAGGGTTTTGGGACAGGTGTTCCGGTTCTTTTCCCCGGTAGTGATCGGGATTGCATTGGCATATATTGTGGAGCCGTTGGTCACGTATCTGCAGAAAAGAGTCTTCCGCAAGGTAAAGAGCAAAAAGATGAATCGATCGCTTTCAGTTATACTGGCGTTGGTCATTGAGATCTTCTTTCTGGTATTGATCTTATCCTCGCTGATCCCGCAGCTGATCAACAGCCTTACAACATTTGTGGCAAATTATAATACATATTCTGCCCAGTTGCAGGCATGGTTGGAAAATCTGAGTGATCGTTTTCTGATGATGCATATAGATCTGTCCGGAGCTTTTGAATCTAATGTGAACTTACTGAATCAGTTGGATAGTCAATTGCCGGATTTACTGAACCGGATCATAGCTGCTTCCTCGGAAGTCGGGGAGCATGTGGTAAACTGGGCGATAGGTGCCGTCCTTGCCGTCTATTTTCTGTTTGACAAAGAGAGGATACTTTGGGGAGTGAAGGCATTGATCATTCTGATCAGCGAGCCTGTAAAATATAAAAGAGCGTTTCGTTTCTTGAAGAGCTGTAATGATATTATGGTAAAATACATTATCGCTGAGCTGGTGGAGGCGCTGGTTGTCGGATGTGTGAATCTTGTTTTTATGTTAATTATGAGAATGCCGTACGCTGTTCTGGTTTCTGTAGTGGTGGGTGTCACCAATATGATCCCGACGGTCGGTCCCATTTTCGGAGCGTTGGCGGGCGGGTTGATCCTGCTGCTGGCAGATCCGTGGAAGGCACTGTGGTTTTTCATTTTCACAGCGATATTGCAGTTCCTGGACGGCTATGTGTTAAAGCCCAAGATGTACGGAGAGACGTTGGGAGTCTCTTCGGTTATGATCCTGATCTCTATCACCATCGGCGGTAAGATGTTCGGTATGTTGGGTATTTTGCTCGCAATTCCTTTCGCGGCGATCATCAGTATTGTCTATAACAAATTCCTGACAATGCTGTTGGAGAAGAAGGCGTTAAAGCTGGGGATTGATGAGGATGACCCGGGAAAGAGGTAAACATGAGGTTTGAGGAGCTGCCAACTCCCTGTTATGTGGTGGATGAGGCGTTGATCGAGAAAAATCTGGAAATTCTGCAGGGAGTTGCCGAGAGAACCGGAGCAAAGATCCTGTTGGCGCAGAAAGCATTTTCCAACTATGCGTTGTATCCCCTGATCGGGCAGTACTTAAGCGGTGCCACGGCCAGCGGGCTTTATGAGGCGAAGCTTGGCAGGGAGGAGATGATCCTGCCGCTTCGGGCGAAGGGAAAGCTGTGCGAGAATCATATTTTTTCTCCGGCATACCGGGAGGAGGATTTCGAGGAAATCCTGAAATGCTGCGATCATATAGTGTTCAATTCCTGGAAGCAGGTGGAAAAGTTCGGTCTGCGGGCGAAGGAATGTGGAAAACAGATCGGTCTGCGGATCAATCCGGAGTGTTCCACACAGGAGGGTCATGCCATCTATGATCCCTGTGCGCCGGGATCCCGACTGGGTGTGACACTTGTGGAGTTCGCGGAGGGTGCGAACAGGCAGGCAGTAGAACCGGAGGAGGCAAAGGACACAGCAATTGGAACTTTTGTCGGCTCCATGGGCCCGGGAAAGTGTTTGCATGTAAGCGGGAAGTCCTTGTTGGAGTTGTTGGATGGTCTTCATTTTCATACGCTCTGTGAGCAGGATGCGGACGCTCTGGAGGTGACGCTTGATGCGGTAGAGCGTAAGTTCGGCAGTTTTTTCAAGCACTTAAAATGGCTGAATTTCGGCGGTGGACATCATATCACCAGACCGGGTTATGATGTGGAGCGGTTGGAGCGCTGTATTAAGAGGGTGCAGGATAAATACGGGCTGAAGGTGTATCTGGAGCCGGGGGAAGCGGTGGCGTTGAATGCAGGATTTCTGGTGACGACAGTGTTGGAGACAGCGGGCAAGAGCACATACGTGATACATGATAAACCGGGTGACGCGGAGGATGGAGCGCCGGCAGAAGAGGTAAAAATGAACATTGCGATCCTGGATACCTCCGCTGCCTGTCATATGCCGGATGTGCTGGAGATGCCGTACAGACCGCCTCTGCAGGGAAGCGGAGAAGCCGGGGAGAAAGCGTATACCTATCGACTGGGAGGGCCGACCTGTCTGGCCGGAGATGTGATCGGGGATTATTCTTTTGACCATGAGCTGCAGGAAGGTGAGCGGCTGGTGTTTGCGGATATGGCGATCTATTCCATGGTGAAAAACAATACTTTTAACGGAATGCCCCTGCCGGCGATAGCGATCCGGGACAAGCGCGGGGAGTGCCGGATCTGGAAACAGTTCGGGTATGAAGATTTTAAGGAGAGACTGTAAGGCGGAAGTAAAGATAAAATTTATCTGAAGTGATGGGGTATAGAGTATGAGGATCCTGAAAGACACAACACCCATGGCAGACGGGTTTCATATGCCGGCGGAGTTTGAACCGCACAGGGGCTGTATCATGATTTTCCCGGAGCGGGCAGATTCGTGGCAGTACGGGGCTTATGCCGCAAGAAAAGCATTTGTGCAGGTGGCGGAGGTAATCTCACGGTCGGAACAGGTGACCGTGTGTGCCGGGGCTGCGCAATATGACAATGCGAGAGCTATGATGCCGCCGCAGATCCGGGTGGTGGAGATGTCCAATAATGATGCGTGGGCCAGGGATTATGCGCCGACATTTGTGAAGCGCGACATAGACGATCAAAGAAATCAGGGTCTCCGGGAGGCGGAACCCGGCTGTGAAAATAACGCCGGGGTCTCTGAAATCCGCGGTATCGACTGGGGCTTTAACGCTTGGGGAGGTCTGTTGGATGGGCTGTATTTTCCCTGGGACAAGGACAATGCCATGGCGAGAAAGCTTTGTGATCTGCTGGCTGTCGATGTCTATGACAAACGGGATTTTATTCTGGAGGGAGGTTCTATCCATGTGGACGGAGAGGGGACCTGCCTGGTGACAGAGACTTGTCTGCTCAGCGCAGGGCGTAACCCGGATATGAGCAGGGAAGAGATTGAGGAGAACCTGCGGCAGTATCTGGGGATATCCACCGTTATTTGGCTGCCCTGTGGAATATATCAGGACGAGACCAATGAGCATGTGGATAACATCTGTGCGTTTGTGAAGCCGGGCGAGGTGGTGCTGGCATGGACGGAGGATGAGAATGATCCCCAGTATGCCATGTCGAAAGCCTGTCTGGAGACTTTGGAGCAGGCCGTGGATGCGAAAGGGCGTAAGATCAAAGTGCATAAGCTGCCTCTGCCCAGGCCTGTGACCATGACGGCTGAGGAATGTGAGGGACTGGATGCGTGTTGGGATGAACCGACCAGAAGGCCGGGAGAGCGCCTGGCGGCATCTTACGTAAATTTTTATATTGCCAACAAGCATGTTGTGATGCCCGGATTTAATGATCCGGCAGATGAGAGAGCAAAACAGATCCTGCAGGAGCTGTTTCCGGAGCGGGAAGTGGTGCAGATCTACGCCAGAGATATCCTGATCGGCGGTGGAAATATCCACTGTATCACGCAGCAGATACCGGAGTGAGGTTTGCGGGCTTATCCTGAGGAACCGGCAGTGCCTTATAGATGCAAAGACGGAAACGAGCAGAAAGGAAATTGCAGAAATGGACAGGACAGACAGAAAGGTAACCGTTGCGGCGATCCAGATGAATTGTAACAGATCCCGCGAGGAGAATATTGCTGCTGCGGACAGACTTGTGCGCGATGCAGCGGGCAAAGGGGCACAGATCATTTTATTGTCGGAGTTATTTGAGACCTGGTATTTTTGTCAGGAGAGAAATTATGATTCGTATGAGTTGGCAATGCCTTTGGCGGAAAATCCGGCGATCCGACATTTTCAGAAGGTGGCAGAGGAACTGCAGGTAGTGCTGCCCATCAGCTTTTTTGAGCGGGACCAGAATGTGACTTACAATTCCGTGGCGGTGATCGATGCGGACGGGGAGGTGTTGGGCGTGTATCGCAAGACGCATATCCCGGACGATCATTTTTATCAGGAGAAATTTTATTTCACGCCGGGAAACACCGGGTTTCGGGTGTGGGATACCGCATATGGCCGGATCGGCGTGGGGATCTGCTGGGATCAGTGGTTTCCGGAGTGCGCCCGGAGTATGGCACTGATGGGGGCGGAGCTTATCTTTTATCCCACGGCGATCGGCTCCGAGCCTATCATTGAATGCGACAGCATGCCACACTGGCGCAGGTGTATGCAGGGGCATGCAGCGGCAAACGTGGTGCCCGTGATCGCTGCGAACCGGATCGGAGAGGAGCGGGTTGTGCCCTCAAAGGAGAATAATGAGCAGACATCGTCGCTTACATTCTACGGATCGTCTTTTATCACGGATGAGACAGGCGAGGTGGTGGAGGATGCCGGCCGTACGGAAGAGAAAGTGATCCTGCATACCTTTGATCTGGAGGCCATCCGTCAGATGCGGTTTTCGTGGGGATTGTTCCGGGACAGAAGACCGGAAATGTACGGGGAAATTGTAAAATAGACTAAATAAAATTTCTTTCCTGCCGATATTTATAATAACAAAGGGTAAGAGCCATCATAGTTAAGGCAGCGGTAACTGTCAATGCCGGATGACCGGTAGCATAAGTCTGCAGCAGGAGCAAGCGGAGCGATAGTCCGGTGGGGAGCCTGGAGGGAACGGGTTCTTCGCTGAGAAGGCAAAGTAACTTTGAGGGCAGGCGGGAAAGGAAAGAGTGACATGAAAGGGAATAGCACAAAGTAAAAGGGCGTCTGCCAATAAGCAGGACGTCCTTTTTTATTTGCCGCGATTTTTCTTGATCCGGATGCGTTCTTTCTGTGTCAGATAGTTTTCCAGACCGCCTACCTTGTTGTTCAGCTTAAAGCCGTAGACAAGCTTTCCGTTGTCCAGTTCCTGACTGCGGACAACCATTCCGTAAAGATGAAAAGAATAATTTTTGTTGATCTCTTCGATATAGTCTTCCAGGAGAACGTGAACAAGCTGGCCGATCTCCAGCGTTACGGTTGAGTCACAGGTTATTGAAAAACCGCTTGCACTGGCGTCGCGCAGGATCACCTCGTGCTCTTCCATATCTTTGCCGCTCCGGATATAAGTGGGGGTACCGATAAAGCAACGGAAACTGTTCCGACGATTGTAAGGGATGCCGTCCTTGTCGGAGATGATATTGTAGCAGAAGGAATCATCTGGCATTTTCAGTGTTTCCATCGTAATGTGCTGGAAAAGCAGTGGTTTCTCGTCCGGCAGGGCGACGACCAGATCAACGGAAATACCCAGTTTGCCTTTAAAAGATAACACTTTATCTTCCCGGATGATCGCTTCAACCAGGACAAGATGCTTTTTCGGATTGACCTCGGTGATCCTGGATTCAAAGGTCAACTGTTGTGCCGCATTTGCTATATTTACGTAAAAAGTGACACCGAGACCGGCGGATAATTCTTCCAGATGCATATTTTGTCCCCATTTGTCCGTTGCTGTCAAATAATTCCTATTCAGTGTAACATATCAGAAAAGTCTTTTCAACATTTTCACACTGTGGTAAAATAAAACAGGCGAAAGAAAAACAAGCGGCTGCGAAGCAAATCAAAAGAGCTGCGAAGCAGTGGGCTTTCGAAGTCATGGTACAGTAAAAATAAGTGGCGCTGTGGTGAAAAAGGCAGACGTTAAAGACGGCATTCAGCACCGAATTTACCGGTGGGGGAAATCATATGAAGATAGAGCGTGTGGATGAAAAAACCGTAAAATGTTTTCTCTCCAACGAAGAGTTAGAGGAATATCAGATTGATTATAAAGATTTTGTGCTGCGGAGTGAGAAGGCAAAGCAGGTAGTGCATGATATCATTCTGCAGGCAGAGGAACAGGTGGGGTATAAACCTCCGAAATTTGCATTTGATATGCAGATCATGCTTTTGCCGGAGGAAGGGCTTTTGCTGACATTTTCCGAAAGTGATCCGATCAACGGAATACCTGGTGCCGGGCAGCTGATGGAGTATCTGCGCGAGATGAAACAGGCGCTGGAGCGCTCGAAGCAGGAGTTGGGGGCGGAAGGTTCCGGGAAGGCGCATTTGCAGGAAAAAGAAAAGATGGTTGAAAAACAAAAGCAGCCCAAACCGGGTAAGGCAATCTTTGCTTTTGACGGTATCAGGCAGGTGATGGCATATGCTGCTGCACTGCCCGGGAACTTGCGGGTACATAGCGCGCTGTATGAGATGGACGGCGTGTATTATCTTTTTTTGGAAAAGGGAAGTGCTGCCTATGAGAAATTTTCCAGACTCTGTATACAGGCTATGGAGTTTGGCAGATTGCACGGGACGGATGAGACGATGCTTCTTCCCATGCGTGAGCACGGCGGGTGTCTGATCGAGGAAAAGGCCTTGCAGAAGCTGCGCGGCTGACAGGCAGAGCTATTTTTCCATCCAGCGCATATCTGCAGGAAGAGGCGCAGTGAATTCCAATAACTCCCCGGTGATCGGGTGACGGAATTTCAGCCGGAAGGCGTGCAGAGCCTGACGGGTCATATACTCCATATCGGGATTGTACAGATAATCACCGATCAGGGGAAAACCGGCATATTTTAAGTGAACACGGATCTGATGGGTGCGGCCTGTCTCCAGGGTGAGGGAGACGAGGCTGTGCCCGTTTTTTTCATAGAGAACGCGATAATGGGTGACGGCGTGCTCGCCATGCTCGAAATCAACCGTTCGCTCAATGATAGAACCGGCCTTTCTGCCGAGTGGCGCGTCGATCGTGCCGGCGGATGGCGTGACGGATCCTTTTACGATTGCCAGATACTCCCGGATAATGGTGGAGTCGGCTGCTGTGGAAGAATGTTCTGTGAGATCAAAGTTGCTCTTGCGGGCAATCTTTGCGGACAGGATGCCGGCGCTCACAATATTTTTGGCAATAATGGTAAGGCCGGAGGTGTCTCTGTCAAGCCGGTTAATACAGCGAAAGACGAAAGGCTCACCATTTTGGGCGTAATACCATGCTACAGCATTGCCCAGAGAATTGTCGTAATTGTTCAG
>CADBNO010000226.1 GCA_902796105.1 uncultured Lachnospiraceae bacterium
CCGCGCCTTCAACCAGCAACCCTGCAAACATTTCCGCCGCTTCTTTTGTGCCTTCATCGCAGCCGACGATAATACGGGACGGGTAGATGTTGTCGTACAGAGCCTTGGACTCACGCAGAAATTCCGGACTGAGTTCGCACCCTCACGGTATGGCAAAGAAAGGAATAGCCCCTGTATTTCCCCGCACAAAAATAAGAGCCTTTCGGCTCTCATCCTCTACTCACATTCTCTTTCTGATTATTTCTTCTACCAGCTTCTTCATCTGCCGGCTTGTCCGCGATACATGCTTTTCAGGCATAGCTTCGCCATCCAAGCCATGGGGACAGCAAATTTCTTAGGTCCTCATGCCTCGCATAGTCGCATCACGGCACCATATGTCCATCCTTCCCTCCAACGCGCTCCGGGCGACGATTGCAGTTCCAAACATCCTGTTTAGTATATTATAATTTGAGGATAATTTCAAGTGTCAATATCATGCCAATTTCTGTTAGGCGGGGGAGCTGTTTGTACATTTTCACCATAGCAGATCACTATGGCAGGTAAACGCACGTAGGGCGGAGTCTCCATGCGAATACTCCGCCCTACGTCTCTGCTGTTTATCAATCTTGTGGCTTTCCGGACTCCTCATATTGTTCCACCGTTACGCCCAACATATTGCAGGCTGTCTGAAGGTCTAGATGGAAGTTGTTCATGGCGTTTTCTATGACGTTCCGAAGTTGTTCATTCTGTTTTTCGAGTTGAGCGACCTGCTCTCTAGTCTGTCTTGCCAGCTCGTCACGTTGCTCTTCCAGCTCTTTGTTCTGCCCTGCCAGCTCGTCATATTGCTCTACCACCTCGCTGTGACGTTCCATCAACTCCGACAACATGTCTGTTTTCGTCTTCAGCTCATCCTGTATCCTTTCTATCAGCAATTGATAAGACCCCTCATCCATCATCCGTATCGCTTCCGGTACCATCGCCATCATCTCCTTAGGGTTGTATCTGAATCGGATGATCTCCTCATACAGCTCTGTAAATCCCGGATATTTTCCGATCACCCGCCTTATATCTTCCGGCCTATCCGATGCCAGAAAATACAGCCACGCCTCCAGTTCCGTTAATTCATTATGTTCCAGTTTTCGAAAAATATCAAGCTACTCCGGATCACTGCGGATGTCCTTCAGCACTTCCTCGCGCAGCCTTCTGCCGCGCAATTTTTCCGGCAGCTGTTCCGGGTCTATATGTGGAAATAGTTTTAATCCATATAACGTTCTTTCATCCGGCGTAAGCGCCCATTTTGTATAAATTGACATAGAATCTCCTCCTTTGATCTGCTTTCATTTAGATTTGTTTTGATTGGGATTTGTTTTCATTTGCGTTTGTTTCCATGGAAAATCGGGCGAATTGCCCTATCGATCGCATATGCACTTAGCTGTGAAGTGATTTTATATTACTTTATTTTACGGCATTTGTCAATTGTTATATTGTTATTTCTGTTTTGTCTGTTCAGTTCTAAAGCTGATCCATACGCTGCACTATCAAAGGGCGGAGTCTCCATTCGAGTACTCCGCCCTGCATTTTCTTTGTTCCTTATGGTATTTTGTCCACGACTTCCAGCCCGACTGTGGTCTGGGTCTTGCGTCCCATGAAATCCAATTCGATCACCGCCGCTCTCTTGTGGCGATCCACACGGATGATCTGGCCTTCGAAATGCTCCAGCGGTCCTGCGGTGATGCGGACTCTTCCGCCCTCAATATAGCCGGTGGAAACTTCTACCACATGATCCTGTCCGAAGAGTTTATAGAGGGCTTCCGCCTCTTTGGGCTCCACGGGAATGATGTCCTCGTCGCTCCGGAGCAGCTTTGTCAGCTCCTTTATGCCCTTTAGCTCTGCAAAGAGTCTCACGGGATCATCGGTTTCGCAGAAGATGTAACCGGGATAGAGCACGAGTGTTACGGTCTCGAGCTTTCCCTTGATCTTTTTCTGTCGTTTATAGAGCGGGACGAAGATTTCCTGTCCCTCACTAAGCGCCTGGCGACAGCATTCTGCCACCCGGTGTTCTTTGCTTGTAAAAACCTGTATGACGTACAGCATCAGGATGCTCCTTTTCTGGTGACCACTGCTTTCACGGTCTTGAACAGGATCTTAAAGTCGAGACCCATGCTCCACTCGGTGATGTATTTGGTGTCCAGCTTCACCACTTCCTCGAAATCCGTGATATTACTGCGGCCACTGATCTGCCACAGGCCTGTGATGCCGGGGCGTACTGCCAGTCTTGCTCTGTGATGGAGTTCGTATTTCTCCCATTCATCCACGGTCGGCGGTCTGGTGCCCACGAGGCTCATATCGCCTTTGAGCACATTGAAAAACTGAGGAAATTCATCAATACTGTAATCGCGGATAAAGTTGCCGAAGCCTTTTTTCACGGTGCCGTCCGGCAGGATCTTGCTGCCGATGATGCGGGGATCGTTCTCCATCTTGAACATGAAGCCGTCCTGGCTGCGGTTATATTTCATCAGCTCTTTCTTGCGTTCCTCCGCATCGAGATACATGCTGCGGAATTTGTAAATGCGGAAGCGTTTGCCGTTCTTGCCGACGCGCTCCTGCGCGAAGAAGATCGGTCCCGGGGAGGTGATATAGATGATCGGCCCCAGTATGATCGTAAACAAAATCGTGATCAGGCATCCCACGATGCCGCCCAGGATATCCATGAACCGTTTCATCAGGCTCTGTATGGGCGTAGCGTAGTTGATCGCCGTGGTGAGCACCGTGAAGCCACCCAGACGTTCAATAAGCTGAGTTCTCTCACTTTTCTCCGTAGCACGGAACAGTCCCACATGCACAGTGATCCCCATCTCAGCAAACTGTCCTACCA
>CADBNO010000227.1 GCA_902796105.1 uncultured Lachnospiraceae bacterium
GATATTTCCTTTACTTCACATTTTTCTCCAACATCTTTTTTACATAGATGCCCGTGTATGACTTCTTGTTCTTCACGATCTCCTCCGGCGTACCCTTTGCGATCACTGTACCACCCTTATCGCCGCCCTCGGGACCGATATCGATGATATAGTCCGCTGTCTTGATCACATCCAGATTGTGCTCGATGACCACCACGGTGTTGCCGCCGTCCGCCAGCCTGTGCAGGATCTCCACCAGCTTGTGCACATCCGCAAAATGCAGCCCCGTCGTAGGCTCATCCAAGATGTATATCGTCTTGCCCGTGCTGCGCTTCGACAGCTCGGTAGCCAGCTTGATCCGCTGCGCCTCGCCGCCGGAAAGCTCCGTGGAAGGCTGACCCAGCTTGATATAAGAAAGTCCCACATCATACAGGGTCTCAATCTTGCGCCGGATGGACGGTACATTCTCAAAGAAAGCCAAAGCCTCCTCCACCGTCATATCCAGCACATCGTAGATACTCTTCCCCTTATATTTCACCTCCAGCGTCTCCCGGTTGTAACGCTTACCGCCACAGACCTCACAAGGGATATACACATCCGGCAAAAAATGCATCTCGATCTTGATGATACCGTCCCCGCTGCAGGCCTCACATCTGCCGCCCTTTACATTAAAGCTGAACCGTCCCTTGCCGTAGCCCCTCGCCTTGGCGTCCGCTGTCGCCGCGAACAGATCTCTGATCTGGTCAAACACACCAGTGTATGTGGCCGGATTTGACCGGGGCGTGCGTCCGATGGGGGACTGATCGATGGCGATCACCTTATCCAGCTGCTCCAGTCCCTCAATATCTTTATGCTTGCCCGGAATACATCTGGCACGGTTTAGATCTCTCGCCAGATGCTTATATAAAATCTCGTTCACCAGTGAACTCTTGCCGGAACCTGACACACCTGTCACACAGGTCATCACCCCCAGCGGAAAATCCACGTCGATATTCTTCAGATTGTTCTCCTGTGCTCCCACTACCCTGATCCAGCCGTTTGGCTTCCTGCGTTTCTTCGGCACAGGGATCTGCAGCTCGCCGCTTAAATACTTGCCGGTGATCGACTCCGGCACCTTCATGATCTCCTCAGCCGTGCCGCAGGCCACCACTTCTCCACCGTGAGAGCCGGCTTTCGGTCCGATATCCACCACATAATCCGCGGCTAACATCGTATCCTCATCATGTTCTACCACGATCAATGTATTGCCCAGATCCCGCAGACTCTTCAATGTGTTCAGCAGCTTGTCATTATCCCGCTGATGCAGACCGATACTGGGCTCATCCAGAATATAGCACACCCCGACCAGTCCGGAACCGATCTGGGTCGCCAGCCGGATCCGCTGTGCTTCGCCGCCGGACAGACTTGCCGTCCCTCTGGCCAACGACAGATAATCCAGTCCCACATCCATCAGGAACTGCACTCTGGCACGGATCTCCTTTAAAATCTGCTTACCGATCAGCTGCTGTTGGTTCGTCAGCTGCATTTCTCCCAAAAAGGCATGCAGATCCGCCACCGACAGAGACGTGATCTCAAAAATGTTCTTGTTGCATACCGTTACCGCCAGCGCCTCTTTTTTCAGACGCATGCCTTTACATTCCTTACAGGGCGTGATACGCATGAAGGACTCGTACTCCTGCTTCATGGTCTCCGAGAAAGTCTCTCTGTACCTGCGCTCCACATTCCGGATCAATCCTTCAAATGCGGTGGGATATACGCCCCTGCCGCGCTGTCCCGTATAGTGCACGTCCACCTGCTTATCGGTGCCGTGGATCAATACCTCCTTCACCTTGTCCGGGTACTTCTCAAACGGGGTATCCAGATCAAAATGAAACTCCTTGCAAAGTGCCTGCAGCGTCGCATTGGTAAAGCTGGTCTTGTCCATACACGACTGCCATCCCGTCACCGCAATGGCACCCTCGTTGATGCTCAGACTCTGATCCGGGATCATCAGATCTATGTCAAACTCCATTTTATAGCCCAGACCCGCACATTCCGGGCAGGCGCCGAACGGATTGTTGAAGGAAAAGCTTCTGGGCTCCACCTCGCTGATGCTGATCCCGCAGTCCGGGCAGGCGAAGCTCTGACTGAAGGTCATGCCCTCCCCGCCTATCACATCCACAAACAACAGATTTTCCGCCAGTCCCAGCACATTCTCAATAGAATCGGTCAACCGCCGCTCGATCCCCGGCTTCACCACCAGACGATCCACCACGATCTCAATGGTGTGCTTGATATTTTTCTCAAGCTTGATCTCTTCCGTCAGTTCATACAGATTACCGTCGATACGCACCCGCACATATCCGCTTCTCTTCGCGCGCTCCAGCACTTTCTCATGCTCACCCTTTCTGCCGCGCACCACCGGCGCCAGCAGCTGGATCTTCGTACCCTCCGGCAGAGCCATAATCTGATCCACCATCTGATCCACACTCTGCTTCGCGATCTCCCTGCCACACTTCGGGCAATGTGGGATCCCGATCCTGGCATACAGCAGCCGGAAATAATCATAGATCTCCGTCACAGTTCCCACCGTGGATCGTGGATTGCGGTTGGTCGACTTCTGATCGATGGAGATCGCCGGCGACAATCCGTCGATCCGCTCCACATTCGGCTTTTCCATCTGCCCCAGGAACATTCGCGCGTAAGAAGACAGCGACTCCATATACCGCCTCTGTCCCTCCGCATAGATGGTATCAAACGCCAGCGATGACTTTCCGGATCCCGATACACCGGTCAGCACCACCAGTTCATTCCTCGGAATATCCACATCAATATTTTTCAGATTATGCTCATTTGCCCCCCGCACCTTGATGTACTCGCGGGGGCGCATTTTCTTTACTTCTTCCACTGTTCTCAACCTCGTCCTGTTTATTTTTCATCTGTGCGGTTGCTCATCCCAAGCACAGGTGGCAATTCTTTGCCTGTATAAAATTGTACATATGATATGCTTCCGCAAGCAGGCACTTGCATATTTTTATTCTTTGTAGTACAGCGCATAATTGTCAAACGCCACTTCCGTAAAACCTGATGCACGCAGTTCTTCCCGATACTCCTCGAAATCTCCGCACACGATATAGTTGCAGTCATCGCGGATCTCCTGCAGCGACCCGAACCAATAGCCTCTCCACTCCACATGATCATCCCCGATGATCTCAAATTCCTGCGGGGGCACC
>CADBNO010000228.1 GCA_902796105.1 uncultured Lachnospiraceae bacterium
CGAATTGCTCCGCAATTCTCACTTCCCATTATTCGCGGTTTTCGCCTCTCATTGCTCGCGGTTCGAATTGCTCCGCAATTCTCACTTTCGCGGCATTCGGCGAGTGGACACGCTAGCGTGTCCGTTCGCCTCATTGCTCGCGAAAAAAATACACCACGGGGGAGGCTCTCCGTGGTGTGTCTTACTTTTTATCCTCAGTCATGCCGTGTAAAAAAACTCATTTCTTTATGCAGCTGACTCGCCAACTCCTGCAGATCCGCAGCCGACTGATTGATCACAGAGAACGTCGCATTCAATTCCTCCATGGATGCGTTGGTCTGCTCTGTAGCAGCCGCATTTTCCTCGGAGATGGCAGACAGATCTGTAATGATCTCGAGCAAGCTGTTCTTCGCATGATTCAAATTGCCAATCTGCGCATTGATCTCCACCGCCGACCTGGTCACGTGATTTACGCCGACCTCCATCTCATGCATATCGGTTCTGGTGGAATCCAACTGCTGATTCTGGATCTCAAAATTATGACTCAGCTCATCAACCGTCTTCACACTCTTCTCGGATTCTTCGATCAATCTGGTAACAATATTATTGATCTCCACCGTAGCCTGTTGAGACTGATCTGCCAACGAACCGATCTCTGTTGCTACAACAGCAAATCCTCTGCCGGCCTCACCTGCTCTGGCCGCCTCGATCGAAGCGTTCAAGGCAAGCAGGTTCGTCTGGGACGAAATACTGGTGATCAGATCGGATGCCGCCGAAATGTTCTTAACCGCCTCGTTGGTGGAATTGATCTGGTGATCAATTACTTTCATGGATTCCACAACCTCAGCATTCTGGCTGAGCAGCTGCTGCAACGCATTCATCGCATTTGCACAGGAATTCTTCATATTCTCGGCGAATTCACTCATCTCATTGACACGCTCTGTGATCTCTTCGATCGTCGCACCAATATCGCTGGTGTCGTGCGCCGCCTGCTCCACACTTTCTGCCTGACTGACCGCTCCCTTAGAGATATCCTCCATTGCCATGGTAACCTGTTGGGAAGCCTCAGAGGCCTGCTCGGAAGAATCTGAGAGCATCGTTCCGTCATTTGCCACATTGTCTGCCAGCTTCATCGTTGTATGTATTACCTCACCCAACTCTTCATCTATCTTCTTGATGCAATCCGCAATCCCACCCAACTCGTCCTTACGGGAAAGCGCATCCTCGTGAATATCAATACTCAGATCACCCTTTGCCAGATGCTCAAGAGAAACCGTGATCTCATCAATAATATGATCGATTGCCCTTACCTTGATCACACTATAGACAACAGCACCGATGATAAATGCAGCAGACACAAGCACCATGATCAGAATATTCTTCTTGTCACTCCCCGCATTATGCGCCGCCTCCTCGATCAATGCACTCGCGAGGATTGTCAAAATAACACAAACCGCCGCGATCAGACAACAGGAAACTGCCATCATCCGAATCACAAATCTCTGTTTTCTCTCCATAAGCACCTTCTCCTTACCTTTTCCTGAATTTGCATCTCTTTTTCGTTCGAGAATACGTCCCTCTATATCCCCCACAATGATAAGAATTTCACATAAAAATTATACGCTTATTTATCCTTAAAATCAATCTCTAAAACCAAAATATCTTCTTTCCCGACAAAACTACTGGTTTATCCCTATTCCCTATGATATAATATATAATATCTGCGAAGCAGATAAGGGACAAAGTCCCGGGTAATATGTTTTTGAGTCTTTAAAATACAAAGGAGAGCCATGGAAACAGAAAAAACGAGACCACTGATCCTGATCACAGATGACTCTGACACCAACCGCATGATCCTGGCTGACATGCTGGAAGATGACTACGACATTCTGGAGGCAGAGAGCGGCAAAGAAGCATTAAAAATTGTAAACGAAAAGAAAAGCGCCATCGATATCATCTTATTGGACTGCATCATGCCGGATATGGATGGATTTGATGTTTTGGCAGAACTTGAACGCAACTGGTCGAAGGAAGATATTCCGGTCATCATGATCTCTGCGGAAAGCGACCAGAGTTATATTGTCAAAGCTTACCAGCTCGGTGCAGTGGATTATATCTGCCGCCCGTTTAACGCAGTGATCGTGCGTCACCGCGTAGACACCATCATGCGGATGCATCTGAAGGAGCAGCACCTTGCAAATGTTGCCACCTCCCAGATCATGGATAAGCATATCAACAACCACATGATGATCAATATCCTCAGCAGCATTGTAGAATTCCGCAACGGCGAGAGCGGGCAGCACATTCTCCACGTACAGAATCTGACGGATATGCTCATGCGGGAGATGCTCCGGGTTACAGACAAATACCCTTTGACAGATGACGAGATGTCCATGATCCCCACCGTAGCCGCCTTGCACGATGTCGGCAAGATCTCCATTCCTTACCACGTGCTCAACAAACCCGGCAGGTTTACGGACGAAGAATTCAACCTCATGAAAACACATACCACCGTAGGCTACGACATGCTCACAGAACTTCCGTCCTATCAGGATGATCCCCTGATCAACATGGCAAGCCAGGTGTGCCGCTGGCATCACGAAAGATTTGATGGCAAAGGCTACCCGGACGGTCTGGCAGGTGACGATATTCCCATTGCGGCACAGCTCGTTTCCATTGCGGATGTATATGACGCTCTGACCAGCGAACGCTGCTATAAGAAAGCATACTCACACGAGAAAGCCATGCAGATGATCAACAACGGTGAATGCGGCACCTTCAACCCGATCCTGCTGCAGTGCCTGAACAACCTCGGCAGCAAAATTCCTGAGATGCTGAACAACAGCAGCGCCGAAGAAATGTTCCGCGAAGATATCTACCGCATCATAGAGAATACACTGCGTGCGCCTCAGCACCACAGTAAATGACGCCATCCACATACTATCACGCATACGAGAGAGGACTAAAAATGACGATTGAAGAATTATATCAGGCATCCGGAAATGATTACAACGAGCTTTTAGGCAGACTTTTCAATGCCAAACTGATCGAGAAGCTGGTTCGGAAGTATCGCAACGATCAGAACTACCAACAGCTCTGCGACGGCATCGCCGCAAAAAACCGCGAAAAAGTCTTCACCGCCGCTCACACGATAAAGGGTCTCGCCTTGAATCTCGGTTTTGGTGATCTGGCCCATACCGCTTCCCAACTTACAGAAGCGACCCGGAACACCTATCCCGAAAATGCAGACGAACTCTTTGCAGCTGTAGAAAAAGAGCAAAACAAGATTATAGCACTGATCGAACAACTGGACTAATATTGCGAAAAAGGGGATCCTGTCAGAACGACACGATCCCCTTCATATTATTGATTCTTATTGATTCCGTTATGGATTACTTCTCCTGTTGCTCCCGGAAAAATCCGTTTAATTTGGTCAGACACCTGATCAAAGCCGCCATCTCCTCTTCATCTAACCCTTTCACAGCAGAACGGATCATCGCCTTGTGAAAATCCCGATGGTGAAAAAAAGCTTTGCGCCCCTTTTCTGTCAGGCTTACCAGCACAACCCTCTTATCCAGTGTACTGCGCTCCCTAATGATATAACCCTTTTTTTCCAGATTATTCATATTGACCGTAAGCGTCCCCACTGTCACATACAGCTGCCTTGCAATGGCGGACACACTCCGGGGTTCCTGAATACCGATGGCCTCTATGATATGCATGTCATTATTTGTGATATCCCGATATTCCTCCGTGATCACCGCTTTAGCTTCTGCCACCAGGACACGGTTGAAAAGATCCACCAGCAATTCATTCAGTTCAATCGCTCTCCCCTTTTTCATGGACACTCCTCTCATTCTCACCACTTTATCACGCAGGCACCATAAGTCAATCCGGCTCCAAACCCGGACAGTACGATCTTATGTGTTCGCTTTATTATACCACATCTGTTCAATTCATCAAGCAATACCGGAATTGCCGCCGACGACATATTTCCCACACGATCCAGATTAATGGGAAATTTTTTCATATCCGCCTGTAGCTTTTTCGCAATGGATTCAATGATCCTGCGGTTTGCCTGATGCAGCACAAACAGATCAATATCATCCACAGTAAGCCCCGCCTGTTCCAACGCCTGCGTAATGCACTCCGGGATCTGTCTGGTTGCGAATTTGTATATTTCTCTGCCATCCATCTGAATAAATCCGGATTTTGCACACGACAATGACATTCCCTTACTTCCGTCACTCCCCTGCACCATGCTGAGGATTCCCTCTGGATATGACGCTTCTTCCACATACACAGCACCCGCTCCATCCCCGAACAGAATACATGTCGAGCGATCCTTCCAATCCAATAGTTTCGACAAAACCTCCGCTCCGATCACAATGGCATTCCTGTAAAACCCCGAGCTGATATACGCCTCTGCCGTGCGCAATGCAAACAAAAAGCCGGAGCAGGCAGCATTAATATCAAACGCGACTGCATTCTCTGCTCCGATAAGCTGCTGCACCTGACAGGCACAGCAAGGCAGCAAAAGTTCCGGCGAGCAGGTCGCAACCAGGATCAGATCCACATCTTCCGCCCTTTTCCCGGCAGATGCCAACGCATTTTGGGCAGCACAGGACGCAAGCTGTGCATGTCCGGATTCCCCGTCCGCAATTCTCCTCTCACTGATACCGGTTCTTTCCCGGATCCAGGCATCTGAAGTGTCAACCATCCTTTCCAGATCCGCATTTGTCAGGATCCTGTCCGGCAGGGCACTGCCCGTTCCACAGATCCGTATACTCATAGTTCGTCACCTCTTTTCTGCCTAAAAGGACCGAAATCTGTCATATCTCTCCTGAGAGATCTCATCCCCCGACCTGCCATCATATTGTTTCAGAAATTCTTTAATGCGCTCCTTTGAATACTCCCCAATGGGCTGTTTCGTCAGCTCAGAGGCACCCCCAAATTCCGGGATGATCTCTTCGATCACTCTGAGCCTCTTTAAATCCTGCGCCGTAATATTCATGATCTCACTGGCCTCCTTGGCTCTCCCCGCATCTTTCCACAAAATAGACGCAAATCCTTCCGGCGACAGAATAGAATACGTTGCATTTTCCAGCATCCATACTTCATTTCCGACAGCCGTAGCCAATGCTCCTCCGCTTCCGCCTTCACCGAATTTCCGATACAACCGTTTTCATATTATACCTCTGCACCCTTTGCCTTCAGATAAGCAACAACAGACCCCACCGTCGTAAACTGCTCCAGCTCCTCAGAAGGGATCTCCACATCAAATGCCTCTTCAATGGACATGGTCAGTTCGAACAGATCTAAAGAATCCGCCGACATATCCTCTTTGAAATTACTTTCCTCTGTGATCTCCATACCTTCTACATTCAACTGCTCTTCAATGATACCGATTAATTTCTCCAACATTTTTCTTTCTGCCTTTCTTGTTTATTTTGTTTCGGAATCAAATATTTTGATTCTCAAACATTATGGGCATAACCATACCGCAAATTGTTTTGATTGTCAAGATATTTTTTGCGGTATGTGTCTAATTATTATTTTGTCCGGATAAAGTTGTCCGGATAGACAAATTGCTACTGTACAAAAATCATGCCAAATGATATAATTTATCAATGATATAAATTATCATTAGGTGTTGCATGTCGTTTTTGTGTTAATTTATTATCAATTGGAACCAAAAGAAATAAATCATACCAAAAAGGTTTATAAGGAGGTTAATTACATGATTTATTCAACAGAAGTAAAAGGTATGTGCCCGGTACATCAAGGCGTACATCATGGCGCTGCACCCATCCCCGAAGAAGCAAAATGGGTGAAATCCAAAGAAGTGAAAGATATTTCCGGCTACACACACGGTATCGGCTGGTGTGCTCCCCAGCAGGGCTGCTGTAAGCTATCCCTCAATGTAAAGGACGGTATCATCCAGGAAGCCCTAGTTGAGACCATCGGCTGCTCTGGCATGACCCATTCCGCTGCTATGGCTGCAGAGATCCTTCCCGGACTGACCGTTCTGGAAGCACTCAACACCGACCTTGTCTGCGACGCTATCAACACCGCTATGAGAGAGCTGTTCCTGCAGATCGCTTATGGCCGTACCCAGAGCGCATTCTCCGAGGACGGTCTGCAGATCGGCGCAGGTCTGGAAGATCTGGGCAAGGGAACCAGATCCATGATCGGTACTACATACGGTACTCTGGAGAAGGGCCCCCGTTATCTGGAACTCACCGACGGTTACATCACCGAGCTTGCTCTGGATGAGAACGACGAGATCATTGGATATAAGTACGTAAACTTCGGCAAAATGATGGACTTCATCAAGGCCGGCAGCGAGCCTGCTGAGGCACTGAAGAAGGCATCCGGTCAGTACGGCCGCGTAGCTGACGCCGTAAAACTGATCGATCCCAGAAAAGAATAATAACCGAAGGAGGATATAGAAATGGCTTTATTTGAGTCTTATGAAAGAAGAGAAAAACAGATCCTTGCCAAGCTGAACGAGTACGGCATCGGATCGATCGAAGAGGCTGAGAAGATCACAAAGGATGCAGGCCTCGACGTTTACCACATGGTAGAGAACATTCAGCCGATCTGCTTTGAAAATGCAAAATGGGCATACACCGTAGGTGCTGCCATTGCGATCAAGAAGAACTGCCGCAAGGCTTCCGAAGCTGCTGCAGCCATCGGTGAGGGCCTTCAGAGCTTCTGCATTCCCGGCTCCGTAGCTGACCGCCGTAAGGTTGGTCTGGGTCACGGCAACCTGGGCAAAATGCTTCTGGAAGAGGACACCGAGTGCTTCGCATTCCTTGC
>CADBNO010000229.1 GCA_902796105.1 uncultured Lachnospiraceae bacterium
CTCTCCAACAGCCCGCGCAAGGTCCCAAGGATTCCGCCGGAGCTCTGTGTACCGGCGCCCTGTATGCCGTAGCCTGTCTGCCTTGCCGTTTCCGGTGACATTTCCTGCTCTACACCCTTTTGCCTGCCACGATCCAGAGATTGTTTCTCTGCTGCGCGCCCGGCCGCATATTCCGCAGCCAGCCGCTTTCCCTCCGATGAAAAAGACACAGTGTAAGCAGACGTGGTCTTCTCAGCCACATCCCGCCTCGCTGTGTCCTGCTTACGCGCATCCTGCGCGGAATCATCTATTCTGTAATTTATGCTCTGATGGGAAACTCCCCGATTGTCAAGTCCGGAATTTCCGTTTCTGCCTTCGTTACCAATTCCGCCAACCTGCATCCCCAATTCCTCTTCTAAAATACCTGTCCCACCGCTGCTTGTTTTTGCTTTGCGCCTATCACAGCTTCGTCAGAAACTTCCGCACATTAGCTCCAATGTCATCCTTAAACACCGCAGACCCCGCCACGATCACGTTGGCTCCGGCCTCCAGCGCAAGCTGCACATTGTCTGCGTTAATGCCGCCGTCTACCTCCAGATCGATGTCAAGCCCTCTCTCATCCAGCATCCGGCGCACTTCCTTTACCTTGTCAATACACTCCGGGATCAGCTTCTGCCCGCCGAATCCGGGTTCCACCGTCATCACTAACACCATATCCACCAGATCCAGATACGGCGCCAGCTCCTCCACCGGAGTCTTCGGCTTGATCGTGATACCGACCTTTTTGCCCAATGCCCGTATCGCCTCGATGGTCTCCTTCACCTGACCGGTAGCCTCCAGGTGAAAATTGATCAGATCCGCACCGCTCTCTGCGAACTCCTTCACATATCGCTCCGGCCTGTCGATCATCAGATGCACATCCAGAAACAGGTCTGTCTGCTTCCGCACACATTTTAACACCGGCATACCAAAGGAGATCGACGGCACAAAAATGCCATCCATCACATCCACATGCAGCCAGGGTACATTCTCCTGCTCCACCGCGCGGATATCCTCTCCCAAGTGCCAGAAATCGGCAGATAAAATTGACGGCGACAGTATATTCATTACAAAAACTCCTTTACCGACTTGCAGACACCCTCTGCATCCAGTCCGAACTTCTTCACCAGCTCTGCTGCGGGGCCGGACGTACCGAACACATCCTGCATACCCAGCTTTTTCACCGGTGTCGGAAGCTTTGCACACAGGCAATCGCACACCGCGCTGCCCAAACCGCCGATCACAGAGTGCTCTTCCACGGTCACGACCTTGCCGGTCTTTTTCGCGCTGGCTACGATCAGCTCTTCATCCAAAGGCTTGATCGTGCAGATATTGACAACCTCCGCACTGATCCCCTCTTTTGCCAGCAGTTCCGCTGCACCAAGCGCGGAATCCACACAGATACCTGTTGCCACAATGGTCACATCCGTGCCCTCACGGACAATGGTTCCTTTTCCGATCTCGAAATGATAATCCGGTCTGTCGTTGATCACAGGCACTGCCGCACGGCCGAATCTCATATATACGGGTCCCTCATACTCGATCGCTGCGCGCACACAGGCCTTCGCCTCCACATAATCGGAGGGACACATCACCACCATGCCGGGAATCGCACGCATCAGGGCAATATCCTCGTTACACTGATGGCTGGCGCCGTCCTCACCCACGGTCACGCCCGCATGAGTAGCACCGATCTTCACATTCAAATGAGGATATCCGATGGAATTCCTCACCTGCTCAAATGCACGCCCCGCCGCGAACATAGCAAAGGAGCTTACAAACGGGATCAGGCCTGTCAGAGATAATCCTGCCGCCACGCCCATCATATTCGCCTCTGCGATACCGCAGTCAATGTGACGCTCCGGAAATGCCTTTCCGAATACAGCCGTCTTTGTGGAAGCCGCCAGATCCGCATCCAGCACCACCATCTGAGGATACTCCGCACCCAGCTCCTTCAAAGCCTCGCCGTAACCTTCTCTGGTTGCGATCTTTTTCACTGTCTGCTCTGCCATTATGCCTCCACCTCCTCTGCCAGTGCTTTTTCTATTTTATCCAGATCCGCCATAGCCACTTCAAACTCCGCGTCATTCGGCGCCTTGCCATGCCAGTCTGCATTATTCTCCATATAGGAAACTCCCTTACCCTTGATGCTCTTCATCACGATACAGGTAGGCATTCCCTTGGTCTTGCGCGCTTCCTCAAACGCTGCTCTCAGGGAATCAAAATCATGTGCATCCGCATGGATCACATGGAAATTGAACGCTTCAAATTTCTTGTCGATCGGATAAGGGGAACATACCTGATCGATGGGTCCGTCAATCTGCAGATTGTTGTTGTCCACGATCACGCACAGATTGTCCAGCTTGCGGAAGCCCGCAAACATCGCTGCCTCCCAGACCTGTCCTTCCTCGATCTCTCCGTCGCCCAAAAGCGTATAAACCCGGAAATCCTTCTTCTGCAATCTGGCGCCCAGTGCCATACCTACTGCGGCAGAAATGCCCTGTCCCAGCGAACCGGAAGCCATGTCCACACCGGGAATGTGCAGATCGGGATGTCCCTGCAGATAAGAACCGATCTTTCTAAGCGTCACCAGATCCTCCACCGGGAAAAATCCCTTGTGCGCCAATGTCGCATACAAGCCGGGCGCCGTATGTCCCTTGGACAATACAAAGCGGTCCCTGTCTTCCCATCCGGGATTTTTCGGATCCACATGTAACTCCTCAAAATATAAATACGTAAAAACATCCGCCGCTGACAAAGATCCGCCGGGATGTCCGGCCTTTGCGCTGTGTGTACCGACAATAATGCCCTTGCGGACTTCATTTGCCAGCTTCTTCAGTTCCAAATTGGTCATGTTGTCCTCCGTTTCCGTGCGGGGTTTCCCCGTACGCTCTGCTATCCGATCAGCCCCTCAAAAACACATACATATGAAATGATACCATGATTTGTGTCGTTTGTCTATAACACGATTCACGAAAATCCACGAAAAAAA